>DLFX01000281.1 GCA_002482405.1 Firmicutes bacterium UBA7709
CGATTCTCTGTGAAAATTTTGAAATCGACCGGGAAGAGGTCACCATCTGCGACGTGGATATATTGAGCCGCGCCGTTCCGAACCTTCCCGAAAAACTGTCGGAAAAGGTTGAGAAGCGCATGAAGAAGATGGGCGTCAGAGTGATGCTCAATACCGGCGTCGTCGCGGTCGGAAAGGACTTTGTCGAGACAAAGTCGAACGACGTTGTGACCCGGGAAGGCACTTATACCGTGATCTGGGCCGCAGGCATCGAAGGCTCCGACATCGCCTCGGAAGCGGGAAAGACACTGCAGTCCGGCGGAAGAGGCCGCATCGCCATCGATTCATATCTCCGTTCTCTCGACCATGAGGATGTCTTTGTCACCGGAGACAACATGCTCTATACGTGCAAGGGCGCGGAACGGCCTGTTCCCCAGGTGGTGGAAAACTGCGAACAGAGCGCGGACGTGGCGGCCCATAACATAGGGTGCGCCATTACCGGCCAGGGTCAGATGGAAGAGTACGTTCACAAAAACCACGGCTTTATGGTAAGCGTCGGCGGCCGGTACGGAGTGGCGAGGGTCGGAGGTGTCAACAGCCAGATCAATTTACCCTCTTTCCTGGCAATGTTCGTAAAGCATTTTATCAATATTATATATTTCGTTCAGGTCCTGGGCTGGAATAAGATTTTCAGCTACATGAGGCATGAATTCTTTACCATAAGGAATTGCAGAAGCTTTGTCGGCGGCCATTTCTCCAACAGAACGCCAAGCTTCCTCCTGGTGCCTCTCAGAGTATGGCTCGGCGCGGTCTGGGTTTTCGAAGGCATTATGAAGATCGTAGAGGGCTGGATGACGGCTCCGATGCTGAAGGGCTTCTTCGGCGGCGCTACGTCATGGTATAACAGCATTCTCGACAGCGGCGGCGGAACCACCGACGGTACCACTCAAGCCACGGGCGCGGCGGCGGAAACGGCGACTCAGGCGGTCAAAGCGGTGGCAGACGCCGTGTCCTCGGCGACAGACGCGGCGGGAGGAGCGGCAGCAGAAGGCGCCGCACAGGCAGGCCAGGCGGCAGCTCACGTCGGCACCGTCATTTTCAACTGGGATTTCCTCGGACTCTTCCAAGCAATTTTTGTCAGCGGAAAAGCCCTTGCCGAGTCCACGATAAGCGATTTTGCATTTAAATTGAACGTTCCTTTGATCAATGTGTTTGTCGACAAGCTGATCCTGCCCCACGAAGGCATGCAGATTTTCATGCAGGTCGTCATCGTGCTGGCGGAGATACTCATCGGACTTGCGCTGATGGGCGGCCTGTTCACCTTCCCGGCGGCGGGAGTTTCATTGATTTTGCAGTTTATGTTCGTTACGACCACGGGGCTGTATCTGGGAACCTTCTGGATGATCTTTGCGGGGATCGCGGTGCTCATAGGAGCGGGCAGGACCTTCGGCCTGGACTATTATGCGATGCCGGCGCTGAAGAGGGGCTGGAAGCACATTCCCATCGTCAGAAAGTCCTACCTCTATCACGATTAATGAAGGCTACCCGATCAGGGATCTCTTTACAGCAATAGTTCACAAATAGTAAGGAAGTTGTTATGCAAAATACAGCGGAAATAAAAGAATTTGACTTTGAAAGCGCGTTTGAACAGGCGAAATACGAGGTGGGCAGGCTGCTGTCTGCCTCTCCGCCTGTTGTCAGGCTTTACACGCAGCACCTTGCGGCGTCTATGGGAAAGTTTATCCGGGCCGCTTCTGTGATCACCTGCGCTATGGATCACGAGGGGAAGGTCGGCAGAAAAGCGGTGGATATGGCCGCCGCCGTGGAAATCATGCACCTGGCGACCCTTGTTCACGACGACGTCATCGACAATGCGGACCTTAGAAGAGGGGAGATGACCCTCCAAAAGAAATACGGGCAGAAAACCGCCGTGATCTGCGGCGATTACCTGGTCTGCATGGCCATGAAACTGGCCGCATCCACTTCCAACGGCTCGGATCTGGAAGAGTACATGAAAATGGAAATTCCGGACTACATAGGCAGGGTCTGTCTGGGCGAGCTGAACGAGCATGTCAATAACGGAAACATCGATCTGACCGTGCGTCAGTATCTGAAGATCATTTCGGGAAAAACCGCGGCCCTTTTTGAAGCGTCATTTTTCATCGGCGCGGCTTTGGCGGAAAAGGACCGCCGCACCATCGGCAGGTATGCGAAGCTTGGACACAATATCGGCATGATCTTTCAGCTGACCGACGATTGCATGGACTTTGAAGAGACGGAAGAAGCCGCCCAAAAACCGGTTCAGTCCGATTATGAACAGAACGTGATCACGCTGCCGCTGATCCACGCGTTTAAAAATCTGCCGGGTTTCAAGGAAAGGGCGGAGCAGCGCGATCTGCAGCGGAGCAAAATCAACGAGGCGGTTCATAAGACAGGCGGATTGAGCTATACGCGGCTTGTGGCGAAGAGATATTACGATAAATCCCTGGAGCTGATCCGGGCGCTGGATATGGCGGAGGAAAAGGAGCGCAGACTGCGGGCCGTTCTGGATAAGGCATACCGGCTGATT
>DLFX01000291.1:0-4085 GCA_002482405.1 Firmicutes bacterium UBA7709
CCGGAGAAACCACCAGGTTCTGAACAAGAAGTGCCGCTCCTGTTCCTACGGCGCCGATTATGATCATGATGACAGGCACTGTGAAAACCATTTTATAGCTCTTCCGCTTGATTCCCATCGCAAAGCCGATGGCAGCCGCAACGGAAAGTACGATCAATGCCCGGTATACCCATAGCGTGACGTTGNNGTACCATCATGACGCGGTAAACCCAAAGTATTACGTTGATATCGGTAAAGCCTGCGCCGTACAGCACCCCCGTATGGGAGTACAGCAGCTGGTACTGCCTGAGGAAGAAATTGCATCCTACCATCAGGAAGAAGAGCACGCCCAGAACGATGAGCTGTCTTGAGGCGATGTGCACCAGTTCCTTGAGGTTCTCTTTGTCAAATTGCTTCTTCGGTTTTGGAGCCCCGCCGGAGCCTCCGAAGCCCTGGCCGCCGTTGAAATTCTGGCCGAACTTTCCGAAAGCATCCCCGAAAATCCCCCCGAAGGCGTTTCCGAAATTATTGGTCCGATAGCTTTGCCCGTCATCGCCGGCGGTATATTCCGTCTGCGCCTGCTCCTCAAAGATCTTCGGTCTTCTCATGGAAACGAGAAGGAAATAATAGATCAGCGTCAGAGCGGCAAAGGCGATGATGATGCCGATGGCGATCCCGGTAAGCTGGGTGATGAACTCTAATTTGAAAATGTAGAAAGAAACGTCCAGTTGATAAATCGGATCTTTGATCCCGAATGAGCTGCTGTTTGCGAACTTCAGGATCTGGAACCACAGCCGCGTTACGGTGGCAAGAGTCACCAGGATACCGAAAATAGCACCCAGGCCCAGAGAAATCCGGTTCAGCGCCTTTTCACTGACCGCCGGGGTGTCCACCGTATCGATTCTTTTGTAGTAGCCCCTCTTTAATACGCGCAAATAGAAGTAGGCCAGCACCGTGATGACCACAAAGGAAGGTATTCCTATCTCCAATTGCGTAAACAGCTGCTTGAAGAACACGCTGGTATAACCGAGCTCCTTGAACCACAGGTAGTCGGTAATAAAGGTTACCAGTCCTCCGAAGCAGGCGACGATCACCAGCAGGATCACGATGATAACGCCTAGTCCCCATTTTTTCTTTTCCAAATAAAGTTCCCCCCTATCCCTTGAAACCAATTTGAAATGTAACGAATTGAGCTGCAGGCAACCCTTGCGGCCTGCTTTTTACTTTATTTCTGTTCGTCGATCAACGCCTGTATCTGCGCTTTTGCTTCCTCGGGCAGCTGGTCCCTTCCGCCCTTGAAATCATGCAGCGAGTTCAGATAGTTGATTCTGTTGTTCATGCTTTTAATCAAAAGGTCTGTGTATTCCTTATTGCTGAAATCCGGGATAAAACCTTCAACGTCCACCGTCTTGATGTCCTTCATCTTTCCGAAGGGCTTGAATTCCGCCGTTTCATCGACGATTTTTTCGATGATGCCGATGGTGACTTCCTTCGGAATCTTCTTATCCAGGAAATGGCCTGTATTGATGATGTAACACTGCACGCCGCGCTTCTCAAATAACGCCTTGAACTTCTCGTAATCCTGCTCCAGCGGATAAGTCCTGAAGGGATTCGCGTAGGGCTCAAATACCAGAGCGTCTTTGTCTACGCCTTCCGCCAGCTTTTCCGCGGTGGTTCTCTTGGTTGCGAGGGTCGCACCCATGACGGAAGCCAAAACCGGATTTTCCAGTTTGATCACCGGCGGCAGGGAATGGTCCTTCATGAGCCATACGATGGAATTGATGGACTCATCGAGCTTATCTACCCTGTTTGCGGCCCAAAGCTTGGATTTGATGGCTCTGCCGTTTCCATTTCTGATATCCTCCGTAACGATTACCATCTTGCCGTCAGCGTCCAGCGTCGCTCCGCAGTTCTGAACGGTAATCAGGAATTTATTGTCCGGCGAGGTCAGCGGATAGTCCTGAGTCTTGTCGAAATAGGAAGGCTCAAGGGCTACCGAAGAACCGTCTTCCGTGGAAATGACATAGGCGTCGTCGTGGAGTACGGTCACGTCGTATTTTCCGTCGTGCTTTGCATGGGTCAGTGTGGATTTTCCGGAGCCGGAAAGCCCGAATACGCCCATGACGTGCTTCTTGCCGTCTTTTCTGACCATTCTCTTCATTCCGCCGTGGCAGGATGCATAGCCGTTTCTGTTCGCTATGCCCCAGGCGATGGTCAATGTGCCCTTCTTGTGCTCTCCGAAATACCGCAGGCCAAGGAGAGCCGCACAGTTGTGCTCCGGATCGAAATATGCGATCCCGTTGGGATATCTCGGATCTTTCCAGTCCGGATCGGACAGAACGTAAATATCCGGTTCATTTCCGATCACTCTTGATCCTGCATACATATCGTCGTAGAACTTATTGAGGTACTGGAAGTTGAGGAGCCAGTTGTAAAGAGTGTTTTCGTAGGTTTCCGGCACAAGCAGGTTTGCTTTTACCATGAAATCTTCATCCAGACCTATGTACGCTTCCGTATGCAGCATTTTCTTATATCTTGTGCCATAGACGGCTTCTCTAAGAATTGCGGCATAATCCGCTTCGACCACTCCCTTTTCTCCGAGGATTATCCTGGCGCCGGCGAACCGTCCTACGGTTTCCCCGTCATTGAAAAGTAAAATTTTTGCCCCCTCAGGCAGCCCGATTTTTTCAGGTTCGAAAACTGGCATGTCGGTAAGGATCGCTCCCGTTGAATTCTTCGCCATTTCGTAAGCTTCTTTCAGGTCGGTGACCTTCCTTACGTTGTTTCCGTAGAATGCTGTCTCAATCGTTGTCCTCGACTGAGAGAAAGCGACATTTCCAGTGGTGATCCTGCTTCTTTCGAACCTCGAATTTGTTGCCATTATAACATCTCCTTTTAGTCTCTTTTTTGTTATTGAAATTTAAAATAGTTAACAATTTGCATTTTTCCTTCCGAAGGCTCTAAATAATATATCCAGTTGTATTTTGAATTTGTGGTTTTTCCTTTCTCCGTAACTTGTATTTCCTCGTGGGTCCAGACGTAAAATCCCTTTTCGCCCTGGCGGATCTCCCCGATTTCCAGAAGCTTGAAGGTTTCTTTTACCTTCCCGGCCTTGGAAAAGGCGGTCAGCTTCCGGTATGCGCCGCTGTCTTTTTTCACAAGGTCAAAGACGCTTTTACCGCCTCCGTTCACATAGTCGATCCATTGGGAATCGAAAGCGATGACGGTTCCCACGACGGAGCGGTCGTAATAGACCGGTTCTCCGTTCTCCGGCTGATTCCAGACGTTGTTTTCGATCGGCTTCGAATTGTTGATATCCTTGCTGCCATAGTCTTTTCCCGCCTGATATGTAAGAGAGTCGCCGGCTTTTACCTGCTCGATGTTCTTGTTGTTTCCCAACTGAGAGGAAACCAGCGCATTTTTATCGGCTGCCGGACTCGGGTCAGGCTTTTGTGAAACCGCGCCCGTCGATGTTGTCTGCGCGTTGTCTCCGCTTTGTCCGCCGCTCTCGTTCCCCTGGCCGGTATTTTCGCTATCCCCGCCGGAGTTTTTCGGAGCTGTTGTATCTTTATTGGCATCTTTCCCCGAAAACATACCTTTTATTCCATCTGCCCAGCCCGAGACCGTGTGGAAAACCTGGGTCTGTGCGGCGTTTACGGCTTTTGCCGCACCGCTGTCGGGCGCAAAATAACGAATTCCTAAAATTGCGATTTCTATGGCCAAAATAACTGCCAGGATCACCAGCAGAACATGTCCCACGCCCCACCTGTGCTTTTCTTTCTCGTCGTCGCCAAGGCTGAAAGCAGGCATGGCGGGCATGAACATCATTTCGTCCGACTCCGCTGCCGCTTCCGGCTTTTCCGCTTCCACCGGCTCAACGATTTCCGGATCGGCGGTCTCCGGTTCAGGCTGTTCTACGGTTACCGCCGGCTGGACCGGTTCAGACTGTTCGGTTTCCGTCAATTCTTCCCTTGCTTCCGGTGATTCCAGCTTCCGTTTGATGCTTTCATTATCCCGGATCAAATCATCGCCGAAGTTTTTCGCCTCGGACGCGCCTGTTTCCGAAGATGGCGCCGGCTCTGCCGCCAGTGAAACCGCGGCTTCCA
>DLFX01000291.1:4103-4314 GCA_002482405.1 Firmicutes bacterium UBA7709
GGCTCCGGCGATATGCTTTCCGGTCCCATCACTCTTGCTTCCGGCCCGGCATGCATTGTAAGTTTTTCATATTCCTTATCCAGCAGTTCCTGGAATTCCTCGTTTTTTTTGCTGAACGTAAAGAACCGGTCGATATTCTGTTCTTTTCCCCTGTTGGTATCATCGGCGATCTCTCTGAAAAGCTCTTCCTCAAAGGAAGGGGATTCCGTTT
>DLFX01000291.1:4361-5480 GCA_002482405.1 Firmicutes bacterium UBA7709
TCCCCGGCCTGGGAAAATCGTGGACGTTCCAGCTAAACTCGGGAGCCTTTACAGGCTTCGCTTCACCGGCGCCCTCCCGTCTGTCGTTTTCCGCCTTCCGTTGATTCGCCTCTTTGATCTCATTTTCGGAGATGAACTCCTTTAGATCCGCCTCCTCTTTTTCCGGCGAAGCAGCATCCTCTTCCGTCTCTGAGGATTCCTCTTCAGCATACCGAAGGTCCTTTTCCGCAAAATAGAATTTCAGATTTTCGAATGGAGGATTAAATACGATCTCTTCTTTTTCTTCCATGGTTTCCGAAGGGGCCGCGCTCTGATTTTCCAGTCCCGTGGGTGTACCGCACATCTGACAGTATTGATCCGTATCGCTTATTTTATTGCCGCACATTCTACAATACATACTGTGTCCTCCGCCTTATTCCCTGATTTGTAGCTCCAACTCTGCTTCTCTATAGATTCGTCCGCTTCTTCCGACGGCGATAAAACCTTCCGATTCCTGCGCTGTGTTTTCCGGAAGATCCTCCTCTGGCCGACTCTCCCCCTCCGGAGCCGGTTCGGCCGGCTCCGCTTCCAAAATGCCCTTCAGCGGAACCTCCGACAGTCTGGTTTCAACGCTATGTAATCGGTCGTCGATGCTTTTCAGCGCATCGATCTGTATATCCGTCTTCCAGTACCACAGTCTTGCTTTTCGGAAAATCAGCCACAGGGCAAAAAGCAGAACAAGAAACAACGCCAAAAAAATCAGCATGGCTTCCAATCCCGTTACGTCAGGAAAGCCGAAACTTTCCAGCCACTCTGCCGCTTTATTCCAAAATGTGCTGCTGTTTTCCATATTGGATACCTATATCGATTGCCCGCTTTCTCCGAAAAAGTCATCCGGCTGACGCAAGCTCTTTCAAAAATTCTTCAGCTTGTCCTGCGGCTATGATTACAATCCCTTATATTATAATATACAAAAATAGGAATAGCAATGAGAACACGTAAAAAGGGCTATGTGCCCCGACAAGTATACAATATGTAAAAAAGCGGCTTCTCCACTTCCGCTGGGAACCATAGGGGAGTCCCCTTCGGCGGCTGCAAGCAGCCTGAGCGCCATGGATTCCTGTTGCCTGATCCGCTGGG
>DLFX01000291.1:5525-6676 GCA_002482405.1 Firmicutes bacterium UBA7709
ACTTTTAAATGATATTTCTTATTTATATAAAAAAGCGGCCGGCGCCGCTTTCTGCAAAGTAAAAAGAGCGGGGAAGTATTTGTCCCCGCTCTCATATTACAAGAGAGATTTCATGAATAGCCTGCGTTCAACTGCGAATAATTGATACTTGACCTTAATCCGATGTCGATCGCTTGACCTTTTTTCGATTAAAACTACCTAATTCTTGTACAGTAATCCCTGTACGAATCACTCGCACTTACGAACTGGTCATGTTGAATCGGTNNCTTTGTTTCCACCTCTGTCTGTGACATCTCTCAAGTCACCTTCATTTCGAATTTCCCTCAGATCGCCCTGATTTTTTGTGGAATCAATTGCTGAATTCTTTGTGCTGTTTCTGACCAAGTCGTCTTTTCCGGTTCCGTACGACGAATTGTTCATTTTATTCTGATCGCTTTTCATTTTATCATCCCTCCTTGGTTAGTATTCTGTTCAAATGTTTTTTAACTATGAGAGGTAATTGTAGGAATTTTTTTATTTATTTTTAAATATAAATTAATTGACCGGGTACCAAATTTAGACAAATTTTAACTTTTGTCTAATGGTATTTTATAAGCGCAGTGGTACAATATATTTGTATGTGATATTGAAAAGAAGGAGATGATTGTTTTGGGTAAAGTAAAGGAAATGGTTGAAGCATATAGTCTGAAAAAAGTGGTCGGCTATCTTGATTCAAACCCAGACGAGAATATTCCAAAGGTAATTGACTGGGTAGAGAGGTTTGACAGAGATCACGAATATGCAACCGCATGCCGGCTTGCCAAAGAAGCGCTGTCCGATCCCAATAATAACTGGAACGTTTTGATGAAGAGCTTGTATACCGATATTGAGGACAACGTTCGCAAAACAATCTTTGAAAATTTTATTGTAAATTCTCTTATCCTGCGCGACCAGCGAAAGAAGGAGCTGGAGAAAAAGTACAATTGCAATATTCCCTGGACTCTGCTGCTTGATCCGACCTCTGCGTGCAATCTCCATTGCACAGGATGCTGGGCTGCCGAATACGGCGATAAGCTGTCCATGACCTTTGAAGAATTGGACGACATCGTCAGACAGTCGAAAGAACTTGGAATGCATATGTTTATCTTTACCGGCGGAGAGCCGTTAGTCCG
>DLFX01000291.1:6686-7186 GCA_002482405.1 Firmicutes bacterium UBA7709
AAAGCTCTGCGAAAAGCATAACGACTGTGTCTTTTCCTGTTTCACCAACGGCACCCTCATCGACGAGGAATTTGCCGACGAAATGCTGCGGGTGAAGAATTTCATACCGGCCATCAGCGTCGAGGGATTTGAGGAACAAACCGACATGCGGCGCGGAAAGGGCACTTATGAGGCGGTCATCCGCGCAATGGATCTGCTGAAATCAAAGAAACTGCCTTTCGGTTTTTCAGCCTGCTACACCAGCCAAAATGCCGAAGTTATCGGAAGCGAGGAATATATCGATGAAATGATCGCAAGAGGATGCAAATTTGCATGGCTCTTCACCTATATTCCCGTCGGCAAGGATGCGGTCACCGATTTGATCGCCTCCCCGGAACAGCGCGAATACATGTATCACCAGATCAGGAAGTTCCGTTCCACAAAACCACTGTTTACCATGGACTTCTGGAATGACGGAGAATATGTAAAGGGATGTATTGCAGGCGGCAGAAGGTATCTTC
>DLFX01000226.1 GCA_002482405.1 Firmicutes bacterium UBA7709
CAAACATGGTGGATTTGGATTCCGACCCCACCAAGATTCTGGATGTTGTGGAAATCGGCAAGCAGCTTTTGATCACCCGCGGCTCTCTGACAACGTTCAGCATCGCCAATGATATCGCTAAATATTTCGCTATCATACCCGCAATGTTTATGACGGTCATTCCGCAAATGCAGGTGCTGAATATCATGGCCCTGTCCACCCCTAACAGCGCGATTCTCTCCGCATTGATTTTCAATGCCGTCATTATCCCGATTCTGATTCCCCTGGCGATGAGGGGCGTCAAATACAGGCCGATGCGCGCGGAAAAGATGCTTTCACGCAATATGCTGGTTTACGGGCTGGGCGGAGTGATCACCCCATTCGTGGGCATCAAGCTGATTGATCTCCTCATCGCCCCCGTCCTGGCAGTTTTAGGGATATAGAAGGAGGTTGTGAAAATGATTATATTTCTGAAAGGAATGAAGAAGCCGTTTTTGGTAACGTTGGTTCTGCTTCTGATCTGCGGGCTGGCTTACCCTTTGCTTCTCACCGGAATCAGCCAGATCATCTTTCCCCATCAGGCTAACGGCAGCCTGATCGCAGCGGATGGGCAGGCCGTGGGGTCAGAGCTTATCGGGCAGGACTTTACGGATGCCCGCTTCATGAAATGCCGCCCTTCCGCAGTGAATTACAACACATACACGCAGTCGGACAAAGAAAACGGCAATTATGCGGGAATCGGCTCCGGCTCCAAGAACTATGCGCCGACAAACCCGGAGTTGATAAAACGCGTTAAAACAGATATCGATAAGTTTTTGAAAGCAAATCCGTCAGTAAAAAAAGAGGCTATTCCTACGGACTTATTGACCGCATCCGGCTCCGGGCTTGATCCGCACATCAGCTCCGCATCAGCCGCAGTTCAAATTCCAGCTTTAATCGAAGCGACGGGTCTGCCGCGGGAAACCCTTGAAGCCATTGTAAAAAAGAACACGCGGGGCAAATTTCTCGGCGTTTTCGGAGAAGAAACCGTGAATGTGGTGAACGTAAATCTGGATATTGCAAAAGAGATTGGCTTAATAGATCACCTCACGCATTGACCCGATAAAATTTAGCGTCATCCTCCAAAGGACTTTGGAAAAGCCTTCAATCTATCCCCGGGCTTTAGAACAAAGTCCTTTTCGATTTTTTTCCCGTCCACGATGGCGAAGCCGAATTGCTGGGTAACTCCCCATTCTATACCTACCATGCGCAGCGCTTCTTCGCAGGTGCAATTATCAGGCGCCTCGATAACGCGCTCATTTTTCCATCCGAAAAGGCTCCTCAACATCCCCCTGAACTCAATTGTTATTTCCATGTCACTCTCACTCTCACCCTGAAAAATGTGCTATAGCCCTATATATTCCGAATACACGGATCTCGCTTCCGCTCCATCCTTTACTTCATTTATGATCGCCCGGCCATCGGGGAAAAGCTTAAAGGACACGCCCTGCCCCTGAAAGCTGAGCAAAAATTTTGTGACCTTTACCTCTCCCAGCTTTTCCAGCCGCCCTGCCAGCGTGTCGAAATCCGCCGGACGCTGGCTTTCCGGGACGATCTGCCAGGAATCGTTTCCGCAGAGGCTGACCGAGTGGGAACCTCCGGCCCGATTGAGCAATTCATAGCGCTTCCGAACGCAAACCGGACACTCGGGGTTCTTGTCAACGTCGATATAATCAAACGTATTATCCCATATATCTATCGCAAGATACCGCTTCGATATTTCCTGAGAATCGATTAAAATCTTTATCGCTTCGGAGGCCTCATAGGAGGCGATAATACCCGTGATCGAATTGATCACGCCTACCGTGCTGCAGGTCGGGTAAGAGCCTGCCTCGGGCATTTCCGGCATAAAACACCTAAAACACGGTCCTCCGTCCTGAAGGATATTCATCGTCGCGCCGCCGCCGGCAATCGCTCCTCCGTAGATCCACTTTACCCGGTGCTTATCGCAGGCCTCGTTTATCAAAAACCTGATTTCAAAATTGTCGGTCCCGTCCATCACCAAATCGACGTCTTTGATATATTCTTCAATGTTGAATGAATTCACATCGGCCACGATGGGATCGATGGTTACATCGGAATTGAATTCGGTCAGATGGTTGTATGCGGCTATCACCTTCGGCAGATTTTCATCGGCGTCCCTCTCCGTAAAAAGAGTCTGCCTCTGGAGATTGCTTTTCTCCACATAATCCCTGTCTATTATCCGAATGTATCCAACCCCGGAACGGCAGAGGTTATTTGCAATGACCGACCCCAGAGCGCCCATGCCGATTATGCACACCCGGGAAGCGAGAAGTTTTTCCTGTCCGTCCTCGCCGATTCCATAAAATATCGTTTGCCTCTTGTATCTGTTCATGTCAGCCATGTTCAAACCCTCTTTCGTTATGTTCTAAATTTCCGCCGCGATTACGGCAATCCCCTCCAGACACCGGCCGATATCCTCTTCCGTATTGAAAAATCCCGGACTTATCCGGATGGTTCCGCCGCTGTCAAGGGTTCCCAGCGTTCTATGGGCATCCGGAGCGCAATGCAGTCCCGCCCGTACGGCAATTCCAAAGGAGGTGTCCAAAATCAGAGCTGCCTCCATGGGGTCCGTCCCTTCAATATTGATGGAAACCACTGCCGCGCGCTCTTCACCGTGCTGCGGGCCGTAGATCCTTACGCCGTTTATCCTTTTCAGCCCATCGAGCAATAAATCGGTCAGCCTGGTCTCATGCTGGCGGATGGACGACAGGGATTGATCCGATATAAATCTGATTCCCGCGTCAAGCCCGGCAATCCCAGGCAGGTTGAGCGTGCCCGACTCGTACGTATACGGCATTTCCGAGGGCTGCAAAAGCAATTCGGAATGGACTCCCGTGCCGCCATACCTCGACGGTTCAACGGAAAGGCCATCCCTTATATACAGCCCTCCTGTGCCCGAGGGACCGAAGAGCCCCTTATGGCCGGGAAACGCCAATAGGTCAATGTACATGGAGTCCACATCGATGGGGATGACTCCGGCGGATTGGGATCCGTCGACAAGGAAAACGATCCCCTCATTTCTGCACATCTCACCGATGGCGCCGATGGGATTTACGGTGCCTGTCACATTTGAGGCATGTGTAATAACAACGAGCTTCGTATTGCCGCGCAGGGCCTTTTTTACATCCTCCGGCTCCACACCAAGCACAGGGTCCATCCTGACCTTCGTATATTCGATCCCTTTTTTCAGGAGATATTCCAAGGGACGAGTGACAGAATTATGTTCCATGGAAGTGGTTATCACATGGTCCCCTGCCGTTAAGCTCCCGTTTATGGCTAAATTCAGCGAATCGGTAGCGTTGCAGGTAAATACGATCCTGCTTGGGTCTTTTACGCCAAAAAATCTGGAGGCTGAAAAGCGCGCCTCATTGAGAACCCTACCCGCTGAGAGAGACATATCATGGCCTGAACGCCCGGGGTTGCCGGCTTTATTTTTCATAACATCCAGCACGGCGTCATATACGGCTTCCGGCTTTGGCCACGTCGTTGCGGCATTATCTAAATAGATCATATTCAATCACCTTTTCTCCATCGAGTTTTACCTTTAGCCAACTCTCATACAACTCCTCAATAAAAGCCTCTGCATTGCAAATTTCAGGCAGATTCGCCGAATTCGCAGATATACCGCTGATACCGCATCCCAATTATAAAAGCCCCTCAGATCATACCGCTTGACCTTGACGTCAAACCAATTCTTTGTTTTCTCATAAATGTACCGCCCAATAGGATTTTCCGCGTTCATCAGCCGAGACCTGTAATCTTCATGGCGGATATACGCCGGCAGGCAGTTGTTTCCCGTCGCAATCGAAAGGTCCTTTGCGTTTGTTAAAACACTACAGGACATCCTGGCACGCCGAAGGTGTTGTCACAGTCAAAGATAATGTATTCCATTCCCAATCCTCCGAAAATCAAAGGAGTTCTTCCAGTATGCCTATCAGGCTTGCTTATATCATATCCCAAAAGTTCACAACAAACCACAGAAGGATACTTTTCCAAAAATTTCTGTTGAAATTTCAGTCCCTTTTCTAAATCGGCAAAACCGCCGTTCAACTTTGTTTTATTACATAGGAAAGATCCAACGGAATTTTGCTTTCATCACCTCTGCGGATATACTGAAATCCGCAGTCCAGAAGCATTTTCCTGCATGCGGCCATATCCAGCCCTCTATTGCCGGAGGTATCCGCCACATGATCCCTTGGGTTGACCCCGGTTTCCGCGGTTACAACGTTTGCTCCGGAAATATAACCGATTTCCGTCGGTTCATGTACGCCCATATAAGTCATGGTAGGCATTGAAGATGTCGCCAACGCCACCACGGCGACGATCTGCCCCAAGCGCAGATTGGAAATCTGACCATACCTGGCGAGAGGCGTTCCTGGTACCGCTACCCTCCTCATGGCGGCATGCTGGGTACAGCCCTGCTCGATTCCGATAAACATATTGTCTACAAGCTGCTCGATAGTATGTTCGGGACCAATGGGTTCAAGGCAGCTGAATATCTGCAGTCCGGCGTCCAAGGCGTTCTGCATGGTTTTCATCCGCTTTTCTGGGTCCAGGGCGGTCACGCTGCCTTCTCCGATGCGGCAGACATGATAGACTCCGGTAATACCGGCTTTTTTCATTTCCTTGAAGGCGTCCAAGTTCGTATCGCCGACATTGGATAACAGCTGTGTCGCCCCGGGGATCAGCTTCTTTGCCTGGCGCACTTTTTCCAGAAAGAAGTCCAGATCATATTCATGCATGGACATCAAATACAGGCCGTATAAATCATCATCTTTACAGAAATCTGCCAGCTTGGACTCAAAGTCTTCTTCACTGATCCTAGCCTCGGAAAATTTCGTATGATCCTTTCCAAAGGAGCAAAATCCGCAGTTTCCAGGGCAAGGAGCCATTTCCAGCCCGATCTGTCCCAGAATGATGGCTGAATTGTCATTCCTGCTGCGCACGATGTGGGAAGCCGCGGAGCGCATCGCATATGCTTCCGGGGAGTTTTCATCGAAGGAAAGCAGATGCGCGCAGTCTCCGCGCCCCGGCGACTGTCCGGCGTAAGCGTTATCAAGTATATTTCCGACCCTTTTATCGATCTGCATAGTTTATTCCCTTTCAATTCCATTTTTCACAGCCTCTTTATGCCGTCGTTCCACCGCAGCTCGATCCTGCGCCTGCCGTGCAGGCATAACAATGATTTCCGAAAACGATTTTACGTTCAGAAATAGCGATATCTCCTATATCCTGAATCCGATGCGGGATGTCTGCTTTAAGACCAGCTGCCAAATTGAAATCACAATCATAAATCGTACCATCCCAATCGACCGAAATCTGATTGCGGCACATCATATTTTCAACGGCTGCCGGATTGAAAGCCGACACGAGGCGGTTCATGTATCCCGTCAGATTATCGCTCCTTTCAAGAAAATCGCCAAACCTTCCGATGGGATTATTCGTGATCGCATATAGACGGTTGAAAGAAATCCCGTACAAATCAGCGAGTTTCTTTCTATATTCCACCGCGAGGCTCTCCTGGTTCGGTGGCAGGAATGCGCCGCCGGGATTGTATACCAGATTCAGCACGAGATTCGGGTCTTTTCCATATCCCAAACCGTTCAATTCCCGCAGCACCGATATGCAGCTTCTAAAAACTCCGTTTCCGCGCTGCCGGTCCGCATCTTTCTCGGTATAATAGGGAAGCGAAGCGACCAGCTCAATCTTCTTCTGCGCATAAAACGCCGGGAGATGTCCGTATCCTTCCTCTTTCAATATGGCCAGATTCGTCCGGACGATCGTATGGATCCCCCGCTCTGCAGCCTGTTCCGTAAACCACTGGAAATCAGGATTCATCTCGGGTGCGCCGCCGGTGATATCCAGGACTTTGAATCGATTCTTCTCAAAGGCCTTCAGGCAGGCGTCCATGACAGTCCTATTCATCGTTTCACTGCGGCCGGCCCCCGCTTCGATGTGACAGTGCTTGCAGGCCAGATTACACCGCTTTCCGATATTCACCTGCATAATGTCAAGATCATGGCAGGTTGTATTAAATTTCTTGCATTCCTCTCTATCGTTGAAGGAAGGGATACCTTTCATCCGGTCTAAATATTTGTTTTCCATTGTCATAGTCCAAGCTTTTTAATGACATTCTTAGCCTGCATTCCATGGGCCAGCGTAGCCCCTCCTCTGATAGCCGCCGCCGCGTGGACCGCTTCGATCATCTGCTCCTGATTCACACCCATTTCCAGAAGCGCCTGGGTATAGGAGTCGATGCAGTACGGGCATTGAACCGCATGTGCGACTCCAAAAGCGATCAAGGCTTTCTCCCTCGCCGTCAAAGCTCCGTCCTCAAAAACTTTGCCATAATACGCCATAAATTTCTCCCACAGCTCAGGGGCGTCTTCTCCCATATTGCCGAACTGCGCCAGGTCCTCTGGATTGTAATACGTTTTCATTTGCTCTTCTCCTTGCTTATTTATATTTTTGCACTTTTTATATTCCAGTCCGCCCGCAGCAACAGGAGCAGGTATCGTCCTCTCCGTCCGCCTTTTTTAATTTCAACGACGCTTTGACAGAACCCAGAAAACGGTGCACGGAACTCATGATGCGAAGGGTATGCTCCACATCGCGCCTGACGATCGCATTCAATAAACGGCTGGCATATTCGCAGCCCGAATCATTGATGGAATAGTAGGACCACTTTCCTACAGCGCGGCTTTTTACAATCCCGGCGTCACATAAGATCTTCATGTGGTGCGAGAGTGTGGGCTGGCTGATTTTCAAGTCATCCAGCAGGATGCAGGCACATTGCTCTCCATCTTTGCAGAGCAGTTCCAAGACGCGAACACGGTTTTCATCAGTAAAAGCCCTGAAAACCCTGATGTATTCATTCTTTACCGGCATAAATAAAACCTCCTGTTCTTTTGTAAATTATACGTATATTTTATATTCAAATCGAAATTTGTCAATGTGATAAATAAAATCTACGCTCCGATAGAGCCAGCACTAAAAAAGCTGTAAGCCTATTTTTCAAAGCCTACAGCTTTCCGTGCCAAAATTTCATCTTACTGATAAACTGCGTTATTCAATACTATTGGCTAAAGTTCTCACACGTTAAACCGGAACAGGATCACGTCTCCGTCCTTGACCACGTACTCCTTGCCTTCCGACCGGATCAGGCCTTTTTCCTTGGCAGTCGCCAGGTTTCCGCCGCACTGGATCAGGTCCTTGTAAGCGATGGTCTCCGCTCTGATGAAGCCGCGCTCAAAGTCCGTATGTATCTTGCCGGCGGCCTGGGGAGCCTTGGTGCCCTTGGTGATGGTCCAGGCGCGAACCTCCTGGGGTCCCGCGGTCAGGAAGGAAATCAGGTCCAGTAAATGATAGGACGCCTTGATCAGCTTGTCCAGCCCGGATTCGGTGATTCCCAGTTCATCGAGGAAAAGGGCTTTCTCATCGTCCTCCAGCTCGGCGATCTCCGCCTCCACCTTGGCGCAGATCACCACTACGTCGGAACCTTCGGAAGCCGCAAACTTGCGGACTGCCGCCACATATTCATTGTCCGCGTCAGAGGCCGCTTCGTCCTCGGAGACATTGGCGGCATAAATGATGGGCTTATAGGAAAGCAGGTCCAGCGACCTGACGAATTCCGCCTCTTCTTCGCTCAAATCCAGCGTCCTGGCTGACAAACCCTTTTCAAGGGTATCGTTTACCCTGCGCAAAAGATCGAGCTCGGCCTGGAGGGTCTTATCCCCTTTCAGGTTTTTCTGCGTCTTCTGAAGCCGCCTTTCGATC
>DLFX01000033.1:0-14732 GCA_002482405.1 Firmicutes bacterium UBA7709
CCAGAAAAAAGAAAATTCAGCCAGATCCGGATTGTCCATCCGGCCTTCCAGCACAAAATGAAGGATGCGCTGATCCAATTTCCACAGCATGCTTAAATCAGAGCAGTCCTTTCCCTCGACGCTCTGAAAAAAGTACCGCCGCAAAGGATTCTCCTTGCTCCAATATCCATGGTATTCGCTTACGTCCTCTCCACCATAGAAGCGAATCGCCAGACCCAGCGACAAAAGCCGCTTTGCGGGGTCCTTATGGAAAAAGGCAAAATGCCCTTCAAACAGGAGCTCCAGCTCCGGAAGCAAAGACATTCGAACGCAGTGGCGCTCAAACCGGTTCAGCTGAAAAACCAGAAACAGATATTCCAGGGGGAGAAAAATTCCTGCTTTTAAGCTTTCTGCGCTCCTTTCCTCCATCCTTGCCGCCCTGACTGCGGCCTCCTCTTCCTGCTCTGTGAGCAGCAGCCGGCCCCAGCCGGCCAAATCCTGCAGATATTCCGCATTTGATGTGTACGGCTTCATACTCTGCCCACTCTCTTTCCCTGTGCGCCCTCTTTCAGGCAGCATCGATAAGCCCGGGTGACCTCTTCTTCCGGTTCCACGTCCAATTCTTCCCTTAAAATCCTGGAGAGCTTTTCATAATATTTTTTGGCCCGTTTCACCTCGCCCAAAACCCGGAAGCATTTAAAGCCCAGAAGATATAATTTCTCTTCATATGGATCGACGGCGATAGCTCTTTCGATAAAGGACATCCCCTCTTCAAAATTCCCTTCCTGCATGGCCCGCTCCGCTATAGCGCAGCTCATACGCAGAAACATCCGCTCATAGTAATCCCTGCAGTCAATTCCGAAATTGCCGGCCACTCCTTCCAGATAACTTCCCGTGTACGCTTGCAGCCACTCTCTCCGGCTGTAGATGAAATCGTTATTCTTTTTCTCCATGCTCTGGCAGAGTTCGTCAATTCTGTCCAGGTCCGAATCCACCCTGTCCACCCGCATGGTATATTTCTTATCCTGATACTCGATCAGATCGTCCATCTGCCACTGAGCCAGGGTTTTGCGAATACTGTACAGCGTGGTATGAAGCAGAGCCGTAGCGCTTTTTTTATCCGCTTCAGGCCAAAGCTGAAGCAGGAGAAAATCCCTTTCAATGGGCTTGCCCCGCAAATGGAACAGATAGGCAAAGAGCTCCTGGGCTTTTTGGGTTCTCCATTTCATTTCCGCTTTCCCGTCGGGCAGAAAAACCCGGAATCCGTCAAAGCATCTGATATGTACTCTTCTCTCCCCGCTTTTGTCCTCCTTTATAAATTTGCGAAGCTCCTGCATTTTCCCCGCTGGAACAAGACCCCAATCCAAGCGGTTCTCCTCCTGGTATGCCTCCACCTCCCGCATCTGTGCATCCGCCTCTTCCCGGCGCCCTTCCCGCTGTAAAGCTAAAACCAGCATCAGGCGGGCATAGGCGGTAAAGGCGGTCTCCATCTCCCTGTCTGCCAGGCTGCTTCTCACAAATTGCTCTGCCTTCGACCACTCTTCCCCGTCATACAATCCGCCGGCCAAACAGGCCAGCATCATTTCCTCCGCCAGAGGGATCAGTTTCTCGTTCCCCGCCAGAATACGCCGAATCTCGTCCTGAAATTCCGGCCCCTCCGGTTCCAGGGCAATCAACTCCCGGATCACCTGAACCGATCTGACGAAAATATGATTTTCCCGAAAAGCCGAAACATATCTCCTGGCCATATTTATGCTTCTGGCGGCTTCCTGGCGCATTTTATCCTTTTCTTTAGCAGGGGTTTCTTCACCCATCGCGCTGAGGTGGAAGATGCAGGCCTGAATCAGATAGACCAGCCACAGGTCTTCACCCATATGGTTCTGGGTTTTCCGATCCACCTCTTCCCGGATGGATTTACAGGCATTTTCCCTCTGGCCCGTAAAAAGATACATCAGCNNCGCGACATAAGCCCTTATGGAAAAAGTCTCCCTTTCATCCCGGTCGAACCATTCCCAGTCCAGCAAATCCTGGTAAAGCGTCAGGCCCTTGCGGTATTTGCCCCAGTAAAAATAGACAATCACCGAAAAACGCCGGAAGTAGCTTTCCGCCCTGCGGTTTTGCACTTGGCGGGCGCTTAAAATCATCTCGCTGCAGATGGCCAGAACCTCCTTGTAACGACCCATGAAGATGAGGTTGTGAAGGCGCTCCCCAATCACTGTGTACCACAGTTGATTGTGGCGGACATGCAGGCGCGGCAGGACGGATTCCAATAAACGGCAGCTTTCTTCCAGAGAAACCTGGTCCCGGGCGATCCGGGCCTTTTCCAGCATACAGTGGATATATCCGGCCTCGTCCATGGATTCCAGAAACAATTCCAGCGCCTGATTCAGGCAGATCTGAGCCTTTCGGATTCGGCCCACCCGGTAGCTGGCGCTGCCCGCCAAAAGCAGGTTTTTCGGCGTCAAAGGAACGCCCTCTCCTTCAAGCTCGGTCAGCCAGCGGCCTATCGTCGTGATCTTCCCCTGGGCCAGAAGCTCCTGACCCACCGCTTCCAGCGCATACTGCATCAGGCTCCAGTCCCTTCCGGCCAGGGCGTATTCCACCGCCTGCTCCTTATTGCTCCCGTGCAGGCAGAATTCCGCCGCCCGTTTCAGGGTCTCCCGGCAGGTTTCTTCCGGCAGCTGGGATTCCAAGAATTCTTTAAAGAGCGAATGGTAGCGAAAGGTCCGCTCCGCCTGTCCGACTTTGATCACGAAAAGATTCTCGTTCTCCAGACAGTCCAGAAGGCTGCGGGCATTGTCAATTCCCGCCACTTCGTTGCAGATGTCGGCGCTTAAAAATTCCAGCGGTGAAGTCTTGATGAGAAACATCTGGATTTCATAGGGAAGATTCTTGTAGATCTCATGCATCAAATAGGTATCGACGACGGATTTGTCGTAAACGTCCTTGGTCTCGCTCTGCCTGGGCCAGTTTCGCTTCTGTTTCATATAGAGATTGGCAAACATAATGCCCGCCGGCCAACCCTCGGCCTTTTCCCATATGGAATCAGCCAGCACGCCCTTATCCTGCGCGCCCAAAAAACTTTCCGTCAGCCGCCTGGCCTCTTCTGATTCAAAACTCAGCTCACTCTGGGAAATAATTTCAGCGGCCCCTTTCACAACATAGCGCATGGAAAACGGCGGCGTTCCCCCTCTGGTGGCGATCATCATCCGGATCTCCGGCGGACTGTTATCCAGGATCATCTGAAGGAGGTAATGGATTTCTTCATTGATAATTGTCTGAAAATCGTCAAGAATGATCACCGCCCGCTGATGGGAACCCCGGGCGGCTTCCGTGAGATGAAATACAAAATCATAAGCCATGCTCTCCAGCGTCTCCCTGCCCTGCAGCAGCGGAGCATACGCATCGGAGTCAAAGTCAAAACCCGCAAGGCCTCTCTTTATCGCGGCGCTGAGATACTGCAAAAATACGACGATATCATTATCGGTGTCGCTTAAGTGATACCACGCGCAGCTTTCTTCCGTTTCCTCCGCGTAATGAGCGAGCAGGATCGTCTTGCCATACCCCACGGTGGCGTGAAGAATCAGCAGCTGCTTATCTCTGTTTTTCAGCCGCTCTACCAGCCGTTTCCGGTAAATAAAATTAGAGGATACCGACGGCTTTTGAATTTTTGATTCCACAAAATTCCGTTTCATCATAATTTACTCTGCAATATCCGCTATGATATTCTTCCAATTGGTATGGACTTCTTTATGTCTTTCTTTTCCAGCCTGATTACAGTTTTACTATGCCGAAAGGAAAATCAAAAATCAATGGACCTTCCGTAAACGGGCGGTAGATTCCGTAAACGTTAAAAATGACTGTCCCCAAGACCAAATTATGGTATAATAATCGCAGAATTTCGTGATTGGCGATTATACGATTTAATGCCGCGCCGGAATTTCGCCAAAGGCGAAAAGGCGCATAGCCCTGTACCACAAAGGCGGTGAATCGAATGAACATTGCAATATGCGACGACAATCCGGCGGACGCCGCGAAAATACACGCCATGCTTTTGGAGTATTTTGAGCAGGCAGGCTTTACCGGCGACATCCATATCTTTAAAAGCGGAGAGGAGCTTTTCAATTCCTTTTCTCCCGGTTTTTTCGACGCGTATTTTCTGGACATCTACATGTCAGGCATCTCCGGGGTGGAGGCGGCAAGGCGCATTCGCAGGGATGATCCCTTCTGCGCCCTGGTTTTCATCACCAGCAGTGACGGTCATATGCGGGACGGCTATTCCCTCAGGGCGGCTTCCTACGTGGAAAAACCCATTACACCGGAAAAAATGGATGTGGCCTTTCAGCAGTGCTACGGACTTTTTCTGAAGAAAGCCCGTTACATCGAGATCACCTTTGAGCGCCAGAGCATCAAACTCCCGCTGATCAAAATCCTGTACGCGGAGGTGTGGGATAAGGCCGTTTCCTTCCACACCACCGACGGCAAAACATATAAAGCCTATATGACCCTGGACGAAGTGGAGCACGAGCTGGGCAGAGGCTCTTTCCTTCGCTGCCATCGCTCCTGCGTCGTCAATATGAACCATCTGACGGAAATACTGGAGGATGACCTGCTGATGCGCAACGGAGAGAAGATCCCTCTGCGCAAAAACGGCCGCAGGGAAACCAAAGCGGCGATAAACGATTTCTTTTCCAGACGTTTATTTGAGGTGGTATAGCATGATGGGACGAATGATGCGGACAACCTTATCCATACTGTTGACGGCCCTGCTCCTCTACCTCGCCGCTGCGTGGGCCGAGGCAGAGGCCTTCCCTGCCGGGGACGGTGCGGAAGAGACATACATAAACAGTGATGGCAATCAGGGCGCTGAAACGGAAGTAACACAGACCAGCGAAAACGACCCGGCAGCTTCCGGTGAAAATGATCTGCTGCCGGCGGCTTCCGACGAAAATGATTTATCAGAGAACATCGTCTATACGCAATCGGATCTTGCGGCATGGCTTGAGTCGCACGTAGAAAGCGGCGGGCGGGTCACACTGGGAAATACGATTACGTTAACAAAGCTGATTTCTCCGAACGACCTATATGAAAAACGGATTACCATCGACACAGGGCAGTACGGTCTTGTGTATGACGGCGGTTCCATTCACATGTACGGTCTCGAAGGCTGGGAAATCGTCGGCGAGGGCGTAGACGTGCCGGTTTTGGACGTATACAACGTAGGAGGCTGGTACATGCACTGGCTCCAGGCGGTGGAGCCCTTAGAGGTCACTGCCGTCGGCAGAGACGGCGCCGGCGGGATCGCGGTTCGCATTTCACGAAATGACGGCTATTCCGTGAATCTTGACGCGGTAACCGATACGGGGCTCATCCGCTCCAGCGGAGAAGGTGCGGTCGGCCTGTATTTGTCCGCACCGATGGATGCTTATTGCCTCTCTGTCAAAACGGAAGGCGCAGGCAGTACCGCCGTCTACGCCGCTCAAGGGACGAATCTGCGCTACTGCAGGCTGGAAGCCGATGGCGACGGAGCCAAGGTCATTTCCGGCCACGGTGATATCGTTCTGGATACCTGTTCCGCCTCTCCGGTTCCTCAGGATGTTTCCATCGTAAACCGTCATATTGTCGATATTATCGGAAAAAGGTTTTATTTCCCGAGGCAGCAATACAGCGATGGGAATACTCATTTTGACGGCCATTTTACGTTTCTGTTAAGCGGAAACGACGATTTTCCTTCTGTTTCCGAAACCTTAGGCCCTATATGGGAGAGTGATCCGCGGGATGTTGATACGGGCACTTTGGGCAAAACGATCATACAGGGAAGCCTTCCCCCTCCCTTCCAGGGGCTGGGCCTTGAGGGCGAATTTCCGCTGAAGCTCGTGGTCGACGTCAGAGATCCATCCATCCCCTGCATTTCCGAGATGCAATTCCTGACATCCTACGAAGGAGAGGACTATGTCCTCTTTAACTTTTGGGATAGCTACGATCCTTCCGACAAAAACGTGATCCTATGGCGATCGGACGACAACGGCGCTTCCTGGTATGATTTTACCCATTCCCCGAAGCTCAAATGGGAGGAAAATTACCTGTATTTTTACTATGGAAAAATTACCGGCCCTATCCTGCTGCAACTCGAATATGCAGGCGCGGGGGAGTCGAATGTGGTGTCGCTGTACTCCATCGACGGCAATGTAGGCGGTGATGTGGGCGGCGACCGAACCGGAACAGACCGGGTTGTGAAGGATTCCAGCAGTGATAATGGCTCTCCAGGCCAGGGAACGGGCTCACATCACCATAAAAGCGATGATGGCAATGACCGTACAAGGGACGATGGCAACGGCGGAAGCGAAACCCAATCCGGCACAGGAGACGAAATGCAGTCCAGTACAGGAGATGAAATACAACCCGCCACAGGAGATGAAATACTGCCCGGCGGCGTCAGCGCGCGGAATGATGGCGCCGGTGGGGCAACCCAGGATAAAAATAACGCAGGCGGCAAGGACATTGCTCTCGCCGCCGCAATCCCCGTGACAGCGCAGGTAAGCGGCGGCTTTTCCGCATCACCAGGACCGGGGTCAGCCGAACAAATCGATTCGGTTGAACAGACCGATTCATCAGGCACTCCGGCTGGAAAGGGAACGCCTCAGAAGCAGGATATCGCTTCCTCTGATATCCCGGTGCAGTCGCCTGAGGCATCCTCTATTGATCTGCACGTTGAAATTGTTTTGACGGCGGCGGCAGTGATCCTGTTGTCGGGGTTATTTATCTGGCGCAGACTCCTCAAGACAAGGAGGTAGCGGTCATGGAGACGGGACAAAGGGCGGGCATCCGCAAATCTGCCATTTACCTTCTGCTGGCCGCCGTCTGCGCCGCTACGCTGCTTGGCTGTCTTTTGGCCTACCAATATGACAATAAGTACACCGCTCCCGGACCCCAGGGTGCCCGGGGCGTCCTTCTTCTGGACGAGCCGTCCCTTGCGAAGCATCCGGTGATAATGCTGGTGGAGGGCTGGGAATATTACGGCGGGCGTCTGCTCACACCGAAGGATTTTGCTGACGGTACGCTTCTGCCCGACAAATATATTTATATCGGCGGTTACGGCGGCTTTGAGGCCGGGAATCCCAACGCCTCCCCCNNCGGATGGTGATCGACCTGCCCGGCAAGCCGCACGCCTACACCCTGGAGCTGCCGGAGATTTTTTCCGCGTATCGGGCATACATAAACGGCCGTCTTGCCGCGTCTATGGGGGACCCTGCTCCTGAAAGCTACCGGCCGGAAACCTTAAACCGCACCGTCAGCTTTGAGGCAGAGGGACCCGTTGAAATTATCATCGCCGTGTCGGATTTTTCCCATCTGTACAGCGGCATGGTTTATCCCCCGGCCTTCGGCCTGCAGGATGCCGTTTCCCAACTGCTTTCCGCCCGATTTTTGTTCCGCGCCTCCTTATGTATCGCCGCGCTGACCATCGGTACGTTATCCATTCTGGTCGGCGTGTTGAGCCGCCGGAGCAAATCCGCGGTTTTGTATGGCCTGTTGTGCCTATTCTTCGTATGCTATATCGCCTACCCTATCGTCAAGACCTTTGTCAGGGAATATTATCCTTTTTATTCGCTGGAAAACTTTTCGTACTGCGCCATGCTTGTAGTGGTGATGATGCTGCAGAGGAGGATCTGCGAAATAAAGAGTCGGTGGAGCCTTGCCTTTCCGCTGTTTGGAGTATTTACCTGCGCGGCGTCAATCATCCTGCATCTGTTGCTTTCAGGCGGAAGCCTGAGAGTCATGTACGCCTATTCCTGGCTGATTACCGCCTATGAATGGATCACGGCCGGGTATCTTACGGCCGCCGCCGTCCGCGCAGCCTGGAAGGATCTCATTCATTCCACACCGCTCCTCATCGGCGTCGTAACCCTTGACGTCGCATTGGTCATGGACAGGCTTCTGCCGCTTTATGAGCCCATCATCACAGGCTGGTTTCCTGAACTGGCGAGCTTTGTCCTGGTTCTGTCCNNCCGGAGCAGTACGCAGAGAACGCCGCGCTCAGCGAGCGGGCAAACAGCATGGACCGGCTCCTGCGAATGCAGCAGTCATACTATACCGTTTTAGAGGCAAAGATGGGGGAGGCGAAGACCATCCGCCACGACCTGCGCCATCATTTCAGGATCATCAGCGGATTCATACAAAATAAGCAGTACAAGGAATTGGAAACCTATGTGGCTGAATACGGAAGGGATATTGCGACGGCGGAGCCGGTGGCCTATTGCAGGAACAGAGTAATCAATGTCCTTGCCAACCACTTCGGCCAGATCGCCGAAAAAAACGGAATTCAGTTTGACCTGCGCTGTGATATGAGCGGTGAAATAAACATAGCGGACGCCGACCTTTGCGGTCTGCTGAGCAACCTGCTGGAAAACGCCATAGAAGCCTGCCAGCGGGTGGAGTCCGGAAAACGCTTCATACGGACCGGAATCGTGCAGATGGGAAGCATGCTGACGATCCGTGTCTGGAATAGCACGGACGACAGCCTGCAGCGGACCGCCGACGGGTTTGCTTCGACCAAAGGTGCGGAAGGAACGGGCTACGGGCTCTATTCCATCAAAACCATCGCGAAGAAATATGGCGGCCATGCCGCCATCGATTGGGACCGGGAAAGCCGGGTTTTCGATCATAGCGTTTCACTGATGGTAAGCGAAGCGATACGCCCGTAAAGTCATGGTCAACCGTTGCCGGCTATCTCCTTCATCAGTTCGTGAAATTATCGAAATAACCTTGTATCAGGACGACCGGAGTGCCCTTGTCGCCGGAACCGCTGGTCAGGTCGCACAGAGAACCCACCAGATCTGTTAGCCGGCGGGGGGTAGTTCCCTGGGACGCCATGTCTCCCACCAGATTGTCTTTTTTATCCTTGATACGGCCTTCAATGGCCTTTTGCAGCGCTTCGCCGGAAAGCTCCGCGAAATCGTTGTCCGCAAGGTATTTAAGCTTTATTTCGTTTGGCGTGCCCTCCAGCCCAGGCGTGTTCGCCACCGAAACGCTGGGGTCCGCAAGCTCCCAAATCTTTCCCACCGGATCCTTGAACGCGCCATCCCCGTAGACCATCACCTCGATGTGCCTGCCCGTCGCATCCATCAGCTTCTTCTGGATATCTTCCACCAAAGGCCCGCAATCTCTGGGAAAGAGCTTAACCGTGTTTTCGGTGGATTTGTTCGAGCCCAGCAGACCGAAGCTCTCATTAAATCCGCTTCCGTTCACGGACGCGTTGAGGATATCGTCGAGGCCGCAGACGGTTTCCGCACCGGCGGCTTTCAGGATGCGCTTCGTCCGGGCGCGGGTGTGGATATCGCAGCACAGCACGTTCTTCGCATGGTTTAAGATCACTCGGGGGTCGTTGGCAAAAATAACCTCGCATTCAGCCCCCGCCTCACGAATGAGGCCGCTGTAATACGCCACGTAATCCACTCCGGTAAAGGTGTGCCGGTTCTCGCCGAACAACCGGCGGTATTTTTCAAGGGTGAGCACGTCGCTGTATGGGTTTATGCCCGCTTCATCGATCTGATCCATGGAGACGAGAGCGTTGCCGACTTCGTCGCTGGGATAGCTGAGCATAAGCACGATTTTTTTCGCGCCTTGAGCGATTCCCCTGAGGCAGACAGAAAAACGATTGCGGGAAAGGATGGGGAAGATAACTCCGATGGTTTCCCCTCCGAGTTTATTCTTTACATCCTCCGCGATGGCGTCTACCGAGGCGTAATTTCCCTGGGCTCGGGCCGCCACCGATTCGGTCACTGCGACAATGTCGCGGTCGCGCAGCGAAAACCCTTCCTGCCGCGCCGCTTCCAGGACGCTGTTCACAACGATTTGAGACAGATCGTCCCCCTGACGGATAATCGGACAACGGATTCCTCTTACTACGGTACCAACTTTTCGTTCCATATCTAACATCTCCAAACTTCGCTTAAAACTATTGAATATCATCATTTATATTGCTATCNNAACATTATCATTTATCATTATAGTGCAAAAGAACATTGTCATCTATCATTGCGGCTGAAATAGTGAAACACCTCGTGTATGATTCGCAGCGCCGCCCAGGAAGTGATGTTGTTTACATCAAGCGTGAAATACACCGCGTCATAATCCTTGAAATGATCGAAAAGCTCCTCATAGGCGGCCCTATATCCCTTTTCATATACATCCAATCCCCGGATTCCTTGNNACAATCGTTTCAAGCTCCGACTCCTCGGCGACTCTTATTCCCAGAAAATGAAGGTCGCCGCCGCTGACGACATCTTCCAACGCCCGGGCCTCTGTGCAGGCGTGTGACCATTTATGCCCGTCATATTCATCGCACAAATCATAGCGCGCATCGAAATGGATAATTCCGATTTTCGAATTCCCGTCTTTTTCTTTATTATATCTGCCGAAAGCCTTGTGCAGAGGAATCGTAACCGAATGGTCGCCGCCGATAAAAAGGCAAAACTTATCCTTTTTCATCAGGGATAGCGCGGTCTCCTCAATGTTTTTAAAATATCTTTCCCAGTTTAAATCTACGGGAATATCCCCTATATCATATATAAGATTTTTTCTAATGGGTTCGAAATCTTCGGTCAGGTCCGATAGGTCGATAGACAGCCTTCTTATGGTCTCAGGGCCGTGCATCGTTCCTTTATTAAGGCTGGTGGCGTTGTCAAAAGGGATTCCCATGATACAGATTTTCGCGTCGTCGATACGGCTTGCTCCCCACCTCAGCCAGGAATCGTTAAGCAGCTTTGAATTTTCCAACATGTTGATTCTCCTTTTTATTTTAATTTATTGTATCATTCAGGATTGTAAAAATATATCCTTTTTTCTTAAAAAGCAGCTTCGCCACGCTGGGGCGCAGTTCCTTGTGATCGATCCTTGGTTTCCGTCGCTGCTTCTTGACAGAGGTGAACATTATAAGATACACTTCAATAAAAGAAACAAGATACGGAAAAAAGATGAAAGGAAAGGACGCATAAGATGTTCAGAAAAATGAGACTGGAAGAAAATCAGCTTTCTAAAGAGGAAGCGACGGAGATTTTGGAAGGAAATACAAACGGAGTGCTGGCCCTGGACGGCGACGGGGGTTATACCTATGCCGTACCGCTCAGCTACGCCTATTCGGACGGAAAGCTGTTTTTCCACGGTGCGAAGGAAGGTCACAAGCTGGACGCTATCAAAAGAAACGCCAGGGTGTCTTTCTGTGTCGTGGGTCAGGATAAAATTATTCCCAGCGAGTTTAATTCTCTATTCCTGAGCGTCATCGTGTTCGGTGAAATTCGGGTGTTGGAGGGGGACGCAGAGCGGCAGCATGCGTTAGAAGTGATTTTAAGAAAATACTCCCCGGACTTCATGGAAGGCGGCAGAAAATATATCAAGGCTCAATGGGACAATGTGATGGTCGCAGAGCTCCGCATCGAACATATGACTGGGAAAAAGGGCGTATAGCGGCGGCGGCCTTTCACTTATACGCAGAACGCTGCGTACAGCGGGACAGATTTCCGTCCGTCTTTCTCGCCAAAGTTCTTGAAAGATAGCCGGACGGAATAAAAAAACAGTTAAGTCAAGAAAAATACGAAAATAACATATTTTTCTTGACTTAACTATACTATGTTTGACTATGCCTGTCGAAAGCTGCTCTACAGCTATGGAATCCGCATCGATAGAAGCTATAACTCCATCCCATTTAGAACATCCTTGATTTTCTTCAGTTCCTCATCGCTCAACGTAACCCCTTTGCCCATTTTATCATGTTCCGGTGACCAGTCACGAATATCGTACTTGGCATCTTTATCATTCCAACTGACAAGATTCAGCTCCTTAGTCCAGCCTTTGGATGATTCTGAGAGGACTGCAAGGGTTTCCTTGATTTCAAATTTTATATCCGGCATATTTCAATCCTCCACTACTCCCACTCTATCGTTGACGGTGGCTTGGATGTAATATCATAGACGATCCGGTTGACCCCCTTCACCTCATTCACAATCCGGTTGCTGATCTTCTCCAGCACGTCGTATGGGATACGGGCCCAGTCGGAGGTCATGCCGTCCACGGATGTTACGGCGCGGATGCCCACGGTGTAGTCGTAGGTCCGGAAATCGCCCATTACGCCGACGCTGCGGATGTTGGGGAGCACGGTGAAGTACTGCCAGATTTCCCGCTCGAGGCCCGCAAGGCGGATTTCCTCCCGCAGAATCCAGTCGGACTCGCGAATGATGGAAAGCTTTTCTTCGGTGATCTCACCAAGGCAGCGGATGGCGAGGCCGGGGCCCGGGAATGGCTGACGCCACACGAGTTCGGGTGCGATCCCGATCTCCTCGCCAACCTTTCTCACCTCGTCCTTAAAGAGCAATCTCAGAGGCTCCAGGAGCTCCATCTTCATATCCTCGGGCAGGCCGCCCACGTTATGGTGGCTTTTGATGACCGCCGCTTCTCCGGTTCCGCTTTCCACCACGTCGGGGTAGATGGTCCCCTGAAGCAGAAAGTCGATGCCGCCCTCCTCTTCATAGAGCTTCTTTGATTCCTCTTCAAAGGTGCGGATGAACTCCGCGCCGATGATCTTCCGCTTGGTTTCCGGGTCGGAAACTCCGGCCAGCTTGCCAAGGAACTGCTCCTGGGCGTTGACCCTCTTTATTTTCATATGGAACTGTTTTCCGTAAACCTCCATGACCTGGTCGCCCTCGTTCTTGCGGAGCAGGCCGTGATCCACAAAGATGCAGGTCAGATTGTCGCCGATGGCCTTATGGACCAAAACGGCGGCAACAGAGGAATCCACGCCGCCGGAAAGAGCACAGAGCACTTTCTTATCTCCGACGATGTTCCTGATCTCCTCGATCTTCGTCTTGGCGAAGTTTGACATGGTCCAGGTTGGTTCGCAGCCGCAGACGTCATACAGGAAGTTCTTCAGGAGATCCTGGCCGAAGGGCGTGTGATGAACCTCCGGGTGAAACTGAACCGCATACAGTTTTTTCTCCGCGTTCTCCATGGAGGCGGTGGGGCAGTTCTCCGTATAGGAGGAGACCACAAAGCCTTCCGGAACCTCCTTGATATAGTCCGTATGGCTCATCCAGCAGATGCTTTCATCGGCAATATTTGNNGCAGGCTGTTGCAGGTCCTGTCCGCCGCGCCGCTTCCGTGGAGCAGCTTGACCCTGCCGTATTCCTTATAGTCCGGGCTCAGGACTTCGCCGCCCAGGACATGGGCCATGAGCTGGGCGCCGTAGCAGATCCCCAGAATCGGGATCCCCATTTCGAAGAGCTCTTTTGAGATAGTCGGCGCGCCCTCTTCATAAACGCTGGCGGGCCCTCCCGTAAAGATGATTCCCATGGGCCTGCTTTCCCTGACTCTTTCCACGCATTTCGAATAGGGAACTATTTCGCAGTAAACATTGGCTTCCCTGACCCTTCGCGCAATCAGCTGATTGTACTGGCCTCCGAAGTCAACTACAAAAATACCGTTAAAATCCATTCTTTTAATCTTATCCTTTCAAATATGATCCCGCCAAAGTAATCGGCGCAAATTCGCGGCAACTATTACCTGACCTGGGTTGCGGTGGTCTCCTTCAGAATCACGTCGTGTGCCCCGCCCTCCACGATGCTGGTGGATGAGACCAGGGTAAGCTTCGTATCCTTTTGAAGGTCCGGAATATTCAGGACTCCGCAGTTGCACATGGTGGATTTCACCTTGTTCAGGGAAAGGGTCACGTTATCCTTCAGGGAACCCGCGTAGGGCACGTAGGAATCCACGCCTTCCTCAAAGGAAAGCCTTCCGTCGCCGCCAAGATCGTAGCGCTGCCAGTTCCTCGCCCGGTTGGAGCCCTNNATTCCTTCACGTAATTTCCGTTAATGTTGAGCTTGTTTGTGGGGCTCTCGTCGAAACGGGCGAAATACCTTCCCAGCATGAGGAAGTCAGCCCCCATGGCAAGAGCCAGAGTCATATGGTAATCGTATACGATACCGCCGTCGGAACAAATCGGTATGTATATACCCGTTTTTTCATAATATTCATTTCTGGCCTCCGCGACTTCGATGACCGCCGTAGCCTGGCCCCGGCCGATGCCCTTCTGCTCTCTGGTGATACAGATGGAACCGCCGCCGATCCCGACCTTAACAAAGTCGGCCCCCGCTTCCGCGAGATAGAGAAATCCTTCCTTGTCGATGACGTTTCCGGCGCCGATCTTCACATCATCGCCGTAGTGATCTCTGACAAAGTTGATGGTGTCCTTCTGCCACTCGGAATATCCCTCCGAGGAATCGATGCAGAGCACGTCCGCCCCGGCCTGAACCAGCGCGGGGATTCTCTCCTTATAATCCCGGGTATTGACTCCGGCGCCCACCATATATCTTTTGCCGCTGTCCAGAAGTTCATTGGGGTTTGCTTTATGGGAATCGTAATCCTTGCGGAAAACGAAATAGATCAGTCTTTGACTTTTATCGATGATAGGAAGGGCGTTCAGTTTGTGATCCCAAAGCATGTCGTTGGCTTCCGAAAGAGTGATGCCTTCATTGGCGTACACAAGGGAGGAAAACGGGGTCATAATCTCCGAAACCTTAGTGTCCGGGGACATTCTGCTGACGCGGTAATCCCTGCTGGTCACGATTCCGAGAATCCTGCCTTCCGCCGTGCCGTCGTCGGTGACCGCTACGGTGGAATGACCGCTTCGCTCTTTCAATTCCAAAATATCCTTCAGCATCTGGTCCGGCCGCAGGTTGGAATCACTCCTGACAAAGCCCGCCTTA
>DLFX01000033.1:14752-15171 GCA_002482405.1 Firmicutes bacterium UBA7709
CTGGGACGCAAAAATAAACGAAATTCCACCTTCCTTTGCCAGAGCGACCGCCAGCTTATCGTCGGAAACCGACTGCATGATCGCAGACACCAGTGGAATATTCATCGTGATTTTCGATTCTTCCCCTTTTTTAAACTTCACAACAGGGGTTTTTAAACTGACATTTTCCACTTTGCACTCTTTGGACGAATATCCCGGTACCAGGAGATATTCGCTGAAGGTGCGCGATGGTTCTTGAAAGTAAAACGCCATTCCTTTATCCTCCTTTATCGACTGCCGGCGCACTATTCCGCGCCGGCCATGCTCAAATTTCATTCAATCTCGTTTTTCAGCAGGTACTCTTCCAAAGTCAGGCCCTGCTCATAAATTTCTTTGGCCGCGGTCAGTCCCACATACCGGATATGCCACGGTTCATACTG
>DLFX01000033.1:15208-18215 GCA_002482405.1 Firmicutes bacterium UBA7709
CCGGTACGCGTTATTCGCAAGCCACTTTCCTTCCGCCGTCTTCCCGTAATCATTGGAAAGCTGATAATCCACGCTGGGCGAGGAAACGTCGACGGAAAGTCCGGTCTGATGTTCGCTTTGTCCCGGTTTTGCGCTGTAGGTATTGGCCTTTTCCTCCCCTTCCTTCTTCACATAGCTGTCGAAGAGGATCTTTTGGAAGTTGTAGGAACGGTACGCGGTGGTCATCTTGATAACGACGCCCTCCTCCGCAGCCTTTTCCACAAGCATGTCGAAGGCTTCCGCGGCCTCGGCTCTCATATATCTCGCCGCCTTGTCGCGGTCCGGGGCATAATATTTGACTTCCGACAAATCGTCCGGTTTGTAGTTCTGATCGACGGGATGCTCCTTGTTCACCAGAATCAGCAAGCCCTTCGCTTTGGCTTCTTCCAGCGCCTTTTCCCTGTTTGGATCGTCCGGGGTCGGATAACCGTTTCCGCCGTCCTGACCCTTCGGCTCTTCCGGACCTTCATTGCCCTGGCCGGGCTGCTGTCCGCCGCTCTGATCCGGCCGGCCCCCGCCGGGAAGATCATTGCTGCCGATAACCGCGGGCGGTTTGGCGTTTCCGTCGAAGGATTGAAAATTTCCAGAGCTGCTTGTGGTCCAAACAAAGATTTCTANNTCAAAAAAAGCGCGATTACTATGATCGTCTTGATTTTTTTCTCATTTTGCATGTCGTTTTATCCTGTAGTCTGTCATCGAATGGTATTACAATAAGTATGTAAAGATTTCCTGCTGTTTAATCCCTATAAATTGAAATCTGTATTAAGATATTTTACATTAAAAGTCGACATATTACAACAGGAAAAAGTCAGCAGGCGAACCCCGACAAATAGACCCTTGAGGGAGCCCGAAAAGAAAAAATGAAGGACAGATTGCTCTGTCCTTCGAAAAAACATCTATTGTTCGACTTGTCTGGCGGTCGGGCTACATCATGCCGCCCATTCCTCCCATTCCGCCGCCCATGGGGGGCATTGCGGGCTCGTCTTTTTTGACTTCAACCACTCCGGCTTCTGTGGTCAGCAGCATCGCCGACGCGGAAGCGGCATTCTGGAGCGCGGATCTCGTAACCTTGGCAGGGTCTACGATACCGGCCTTGATCATGTCTTCATAGACTTCGGTGGAAGCGTTGAAGCCTACGCCCGCAGCGCTTGCCTTGATCTGGGAAACGACTACGGAGCCTTCGAAGCCCGCGTTTTCCGCGATCTGTCTTACCGGTTCTTCCAGAGCTCTCATGATGATGGTAGCGCCTGTCTTCTCGTCGCCGGTGAGAGTCTCCACATATTTTGCAACCGCCGGGATCGCATTGATCAGAGCAACGCCGCCGCCGGAAACGATACCTTCTTCTACCGCCGCTCTGGTTGCGTTAAGCGCGTCTTCGATCCTCAGTTTTCTTTCCTTCAGCTCTGTTTCGGTGGCTGCTCCAACCTGGATCACCGCTACTCCGCCGGACAGCTTAGCAAGTCTTTCCTGAAGCTTTTCCCTGTCGAAATCGGAAGTTGTCTCTTCGATCTGGGCTTTGATCTGGGCGACTCTGGCTTTGATTTCATCGGGATCTCCCGCGCCGTCAACGATAACGGTATTTTCTTTGTTGACCTTAACCGTGCTGGCTGTTCCCAGCATGTCGAGGGTCGCTTCCTTCAGGTCGTATCCCAGCTCTTCGGAGATCACGGTACCGCCGGTGAGGGCTGCGATGTCGGCCAGCATAGCCTTTCTTCTGTCGCCGAAGCCCGGAGCTTTTACGGCTACGCAGTCAAAGGTTCCTCTCAATTTATTAACAACCAGGGTCGGAAGGGCTTCGCCGTCAACGTCTTCCGCGATGATCAGAAGCTTTTTCCCCTGCTGGACGATCTGCTCGAGGATCGGCAGGATTTCCTGGATATTTGAAATTTTCTTATCTGTGATCAGAATGTATGGATTTGCGAGAACCGCTTCCATCTTTTCCGCGTCGGTTACCATGTAAGCGGAGAGGTATCCTCTGTCAAACTGCATACCTTCCACGACTTCCAGGGTGGTTCCCATGGATTTGGATTCTTCAACGGTGATGACTCCGTCCTTGCCTACCTTGTCCATAGCTTCTGCGATGAGCCCGCCGATCTCTTCATCCCCTGCGGAAACGGAGGCAACCTGGGCGATGTTTTCCTTTGTCTCTACGATGTGAGCGAGGCTCTTGATCTCTTCAACGGCCACGTCAACCGCGCCCTTGATTCCCTTTTTCAAAATCATCGGATTTGCGCCTGCCGCTACGTTTTTAAACCCTTCCTTGATGATGATCTGCGCAAGGAGGGTTGCGGTGGTGGTTCCGTCTCCGGCTACGTCGTTGGTCTTTGTGGCGACTTCCTTTACCAACTGGGCCCCCATGTTTTCGAACGCGTCTTCAAGCTCGATCTCCTTTGCGATGGTCACGCCGTCGTTTGTGATCATCGGGGATCCGAATTTCTTTTCAAGAAGAACATTTCTTCCCTTCGGTCCAAGTGTGATTTTAACTGTATTGGCAAGCTGGTCAACCCCCGCCTGCAGTTTTCTTCTGGCATCTTCGCCATAGTTTACTTCTTTTGCCATGATATCATCTTTCCTTTCCTATTGTTTAATGATCAGCCCGCGGTTTCGCGAGGCAAATGTCGAAATTTTATTTATCTACGATAGCGAGAATATCCTTCTGAGACAGGATGGTGTAGTCTTCACCCTCATATTTGATCTCGGTACCTGCGTACTTTGAAAAAATGACTAAATCCCCAACCTTGACTTCCATCGGGACTATCTTTCCATCCTCTGTCGCTCCTGGGCCCGCAGCGACGATTTCGGCCATCTGAGGCTGTTCTTTCGCATTACCCGGCAATACGATACCGCTCTTGGTTTTTTCCTCCGCCTCTAATCTCTTAATAACAACTCTGTCGCCTAATGGTTTGATGTTCATTCTTTACAATCTCCTCTCCTTGTTTGTTATTTATGTTTATTTCTTTATTAACTT
>DLFX01000025.1:0-7599 GCA_002482405.1 Firmicutes bacterium UBA7709
AAATCACATATTTAAACTCCGTCGAGGGAAGCACCCTATACGCAACGCGCCTTGAGATGATGGGTATTTTCCGTTCCCTGATCGTCGAAGCTCAGGAGCAGAATATCTTCAAAAAAGAGATCTGCGCGGACGATATCGTGGATATCGTAATGAGCGTCTACCTGATGGCCCAGTTCGAATGGTCGAATATCGCCGACTACTCCACGGAGTATTGCAAAGAAAAATTGAACCGCATTTTGGATCTGATCCTCTCCAACATCTATGTTTAATGTTTAAGGAAACACCTCCGTCAAGGGGGCGGCAAGGCCCTCAAAGGTCTGGGATGCCGCGGTCTCATCATTTCTATAGGTTTCAAAGCTTTCGATCTTCCGCTCTTTAAAGGCATAAATCATGACGGTTTTCTTCTTGGGGTCCACAACCCAGAATTCCTGCACGCCGGAAAGCATGTAGGTATTCAGCTTTATCGCCATGTCCTTGGACCGGGTGCTGCGGGACAGTATCTCCACGACAAGCGCCGGAGTGCCCATATAGCGGCCCTTTTCATTGACCTTTTCCTCAGTATCGCAGGCGATGAGCAAATCGGGCTGGCATACGTCGGGATCCTTGATTTCCGGCTTGTGAAAATGAACGTCAAAGGGAGCAAAAAACACCTTGCATTTCTTTCCCTTTAAGAACTTGCTGAATATAATGTGCAGATTTCCTGATATCTCTTGGTGCGCAACGCTGGGGGACGCCAGAAGGTAGATCTCTCCGTTGATGAACTCCATCCTCAGCTCGCTTTTCTCATAGATATCCATGAATTCCGCATAGGACACCTTCTTTCCCTCGTACCGGTAATCCAGTTGACGCTCCCGCACCTCCATCAGACGGTACCGGTCATAGTCCGACAGGTAGGGCGTCATCCTGATCACCTTTTCGCCGTTCTTGGTTATGACCACCTCGTTGTTTTCATTGACGTAGTCCAAATACTTCCCCAGATTCTTTTTCAGTTCGGTAGCGGTAACGGTTTTCGTGTATTCACCGCTTTCGCTCATACTGCTTTCACCCATGCCCTTTTCATCCATATTCTTATCCGTATTCTGATCCATATTTTCACTCATGACAATCCTCCCTCCTGCGCCGGAATCCCTCGGCGACCCGCACTTCCGGCGCCATCAACATCAATATCGTACGATTACCATATCATGTCGTACGATATTTTGCAATATGTTCGTACGATATTTTTCAATGCTGCCGTGCGATAAAGGGCGATATTCATGAATTCATGATTTCATCCAGGAAGCCGTCCTTTAAGTCGTTTATCACCGTTTCCAGAAGCCCCGTCTTGTTCCACGCATCCAGCTCAGCGTATCCTTGGACGATATCCGCCAATTCGTCTATTATCTTGATCACGCGTCCGTTCAATTCCTTCAAATCCGCGCTTTGACTCATCATTTCACCTCCCCTGGTTTTAATTAATTCCCATTGAACAAATAAAAATACAGCCGACGGCGTGCTTGATTACTCTACACCCGAAATTTTGAACCGCAGCGCCCTTGATTCATTGGGATAAAACGAGAGATACAAGCATAGAATCTTATTATCCGGAGGTGGTGAAAAAATGGAGAATATAATGGATTTCATAAGACCGGAGCTGTTCATTCTCGTCATATTTCTGTATTGCGTCGGACTCTTTTTAAAGAGATGGAAAGGCTTCGAGAACAACTGGTCTATCCCGTACATATTGCTGGGAGTGAGCTTTGTCATCACTCTCCTTTACGTCTGCGTCTACCTTGAGGAAGGCTTCAATCCCCAGACGATCATCGCCGCTATCATCCAGTCTGTTCTGATCGCGGCGGTAACGGTGTTCGGGCACGAGCTGATCAAACAGGCGCGAAGTTGAATCAGTCTGACCCGATGTATATGTAAATGAAGCCGTGAGCTCCGTATCGATGGCATATCAATGTCTCACGGCTTTGTTTTATCATTTCTCTTTTGCAGAATACTGTTCAATTGCCTCTTCAACATATTGATTTAAGGATTTCCCTTCAGTCATCGCCCTTTGCACAGCTTGCTTATGAAGTTCAGGCCTTATTCTTATATTAAAGCTGCCTTTATACGTCTTTTCCGGCTCTTTTCCATTCAAATTACACAGTTCAAGATAATCTTCGACGGCTTCTTCAAATGCGGCCTTAAGCTCCGCTACACTGNNCCCTCAAAGCTGATGAGATCGTTTATCCCTTCAATTTTACCGCAGAATAATTCGTCTTCTGTACTGTAATGAACCGAACCAGTATACTCTTTGTATATCATCACGTCCTTCATTATTCAATCACCTCCTTTTTCAACATCCGGTGATAGGCCGGCTCATCTTCGGCAGGTGAGGAAACGGCCTCCAGCTTTCCAGCCCGGATCATTGCTTCTATGCGGAGTGCGAGCCAGGAATCGCTGACTCCAAGCTGGTATTTGCCAAGCACTCGCCCGATGATCCTCGCCTCATGAAATTCTCCGGCTTCCGCCGCGATCTCACGGCAGATGAAGTCGTCATAGATCTTTTCCGACACGCTGGTCAACTGTCCGTTCAGCGTGGCCCGCAGAGGCGAATTCTCCCTCTGGAGCTCCCGCCAATGAAACGCGCAGCTTTGTATAAACACCGGCGGCGCTAGTCTTTGCAGTTCGAGATACCGGTGCCACTCCCCGGCGGCCACTTCGCCCCAGCCGGTCCTCCGCAGGATATTTCCGTTTTCATCCTTCTCCCATTCCGGGAGCTTGACAATAAAAACCTGTCCATCATTTGCTTTTCTACGATCCAACTGGTCCATGAACCAATAGAGTCCGCACATCTCGTCCGGCTGATCGCTGTACCATATCCGAAAGGCTTCTCCCGCCGCCGCGCGTCCCAGAACGGTTTGCAGGTTTTCATCCGCCCTTTGAAACATCTCCCGAGCCGCTTGGCTCCCTTCAGGATAACCGCTGAACAATTGCTCCAGAACCTGCTTCCGCTTGATCCCAGGCCATTCCTCGGAAATATCGCCCACACTCAGAGCCAAATTAAATCCGTAGACATCCGCCGGGTTTCCGCCCATGGGGATGGCGTTTTCCCACTCCTGCCGCATCCTTTCCTGGACCTCCCGCTGGGCAGCCTTCACTTCTCTCCTGGTGGGTTTGCTTCCATCCTCGCGGATGAGGGCGATGCCAACGCATCCCTCCCGGTATTTTCCCGCGCCGTAGCGCTGGGCTACCTTAAGGCCGCCGCAGGCGCTGTCNNATCATAGCAATTCATCTCCAAGTTTCTGATATTTCCATCCGCAAAATTTAAAACAGCACAACTTTTTCTACTCATCCTTCGGATATCCGATACATGATATCCACGCCGTAGCCTACCTTGACCCGGTAATACCCCTCCAGCTTCCGGTTCATAGCTTCGTCCCCGACGTCCACCAGCAGCGGGCTGCCCTGAAGATCGATAATTTTAGAGTNNTTCTTTTCCGATCCGTCGAAGGACTTCCGGGCTGATCTGCTGGTTTCCCCTTCCCAGAAGATATCCCTGGCCGCCTGTCGGAGCGATCACCAGCTTTCCGGTACCTTCGCCATTTCCGGCATCAACGCCGCCTTCCCGATAGCTTGCCTTGTCTTCCCGTTGACCGATCTCGTCTCCCAGAATGTCCAGGATATCCTTCTCACCGCAGTCCGCCTTTACCAACGCTTTGTCTCTTATGATGTCAACGCCCAGCAGGGTGTTGGGAAGTCCAAGAGCTTCCATGACCGCTCCCGCGGTGGTCCCCGGTCCGATGAGATAATATTTCCCCTTCTCCATGTGGTCCACGACGTCCAGTGCGATGGCCATCCGGCTTTCCGCCTCGCTCAGAGGGGTCGGCGCCTTTTTGTTCTGCAGGTATTCTCTTTGAAACGGCACCTTCAGGTATCCGTAAAGCTTCGTGATCACGCGGTTCCCCCGCACCGCATCCTCGTCGACATCCACTACTTCTTCCTCTTTTAAAGGAAGGTTTTCGCCGCAAAGATACCGGCAGGCCAGCTCCCCCGCGGCACGGGGCGAGTTTCCGTAAACAGGGGAATATATCTTGACCCCCGCCGGTATTCCCAAAACCGCGGGGGTCGTCCCCACCGCCCTGTAAATGTCCCGGGCGGTGCCGTCGCCGCCTGCAAACAGGATCAACTCGGTTCCCAGCTCCGCCATGATCCCGGCGGCCTTTTCGGTATCACCGCTGTCGGTAAGGGCACCGCTTTCCAGCTCCTGGCCGCCTGTATCAGCGCTGCCGCAGAGGGCCTTCGCCTGATAGACGACCTCATGCCGGAAGCCGAGAGCTCTGCACTGGTTTTCGCCCATGTCTCCGGAGGCGGTCAAAACACGCAATTCTTCCCTTAGGGGCTCCAACTTCCGAAGGGCTCCCAGAGCAGTGTTAGGGGCTTCTTTCAAAGCCCCTAACCGAATTGCCTTATTTAAGATGTCGGCGCCGTCGGTACCTTTGAGCCCCACTCTGCCGCCCATACCGGCGATGGGGTTGATGATCAGTCCGATGGTTTTCATACTGTGTCACGCTTTCCCTGTCTTTTTCAGGTATACCCTCCAGGTCGGACACCACTGGGCAGGATCGTCCACGCTGGACTCATCCGTCTGATGGGTCGTGCTGTTGTGAGGCGCATTCCGAATGATTTCCGGATCGTTGTACGCCTCGTCGAAGATATGATGGAGGGTTGCGACATATTCGTCCAGATCCGCTTTTGTGGGCGACTCCGTCGGCTCCAGCGTAATGGGCTCCGGAATATAATAGGGGTGATGGCTGCTCCAGATATGCATTCCAAAATCCATCACCCTGCGGGCAACATCGCCGGAAGTGACGCCCGTCTCTTTTGTGATCTCCTCCATGGTATACCTGGCCTGCTCGATCCTCTGGACCTCCGGCTTGTAAGGCAGGTTCAGTCCCTTGTATTCCAGAAGTTTTTTGTTCAGGTATACGTTATTGAGGGACGCGATCTTGGATACCTCGTAAAGTCCTTCCGCGCCGAGGCTCATGATCCAGGCGTAGGCTTTCAGCACGACCTGGGGCGTTCCCTGGAAGGATTTCACCTTGCCTATGCTGTGGGAAAGCTCNNTAGTATCGATCCCCGCCGAATTCCACCAGAGGCCTGGGCAGGTAGTCCCTCAGCGCCTTGACGACGCCCACTGCTCCGCAGCCCGGCCCGCCGCAGCCGTGAGGCGCGCCGAAGGATTTATGAAGGTTGAAATAGCACATGTCAAAGCCCGCTTCCCTGGCCCTGGCGATTCCAAACAGTGCGTTGGCATTGGCCTGGTCATAGCAGTTGAGCCCGCCGGCCTTCCTTACGAGGTCGGTAAACTCCTTCACCCTGGGGTTGAAGAGTCCGGTGTCCTCCGGGTTCGCCACGACGAAGGCTGCCGTTCTCTCGCTGACCGCGGCCTTGAACGCCTCGTAGTCGGGCAGTCCGTTTTCATCCGGCATGACGTAGACGATCTTGAAGCCCTTCAGCGCAGGGGCTGCCGCGTCGGAGGGATGGGAATAGATCGTCGTTATGATCTCGTCTCTCTTTTCTTCCTCCCCCTTGACCCTGTGGTACATCCTTACGATGGACGCCATGGTCATGGTAGCCTGGGAGCCTCCTCCCGGCTGGAAGCTGAAGCAGTCCATGCCGGAGATTTCTCTCATGATGAGGTCTGTCTTGTAAATGATCTCCAGAATGCCCTGTACCGTGCTTTCATCCTGCAACGGGTGAAGCTCCGTCATCTTGGGTGAACCTGCGATGAGGTCGTTTACCTTGGGATTATATTTTACCGTACAGGTGCCCTGTCCGATTTCCATGTTGAGGTTTCCGCCCATGGTTTCCTGGGACAGTCTCAGATAATGCATCANNCAAGCCGTTTCTTCTCATGGATGCGGGAAGCTTTGAAACCCCGTCTCCGACCTTTTCGGCGATGGCTTTTTCCGCTTTCGGCACAAGGACTCCTCTTTCTCCCTCCCGGCTCAGTTCAAAGATGATGGGCTCGTTCCACCTGGCCTGGTGAAAGTCTCTCACTTTCGAGTTTCTAACAATTCGTTTCATAATGCGTATCCCTTCCTTAGACGGCTTACCGTTCAATAATTTCTTTTAAAGCGCAGACAAGGGCGTCCACATCTTCCTTCAGATGGACCTCCGTCACACAGTACAGAGCGGATTCTCCCAGTTCCGGGAATTCCTTCGACAGGTCCTTGCCGCCGAAGATGCCTTTTTCCAACAGCTTTGCGTTGATCTCCGCGACGGTCTTTCCCGTCCCATTGAAATCCACGACGAATTCTTTGAATCCGGCGTTATTGAATCTGGAACCCTTGACGCCCTTTATTCCCGAAAGCTCACCGATGGCATACTGGGATTTCTGCATGATGCTCTGCCCCAGCTCATACATTCCGTTGGGTCCCATCAGCGACAGGTAGACGCCTGCCGTGATTCCGAGAAGCGCGGTCTGGGTGCCGACATATTCCTTGCCTTTTTCCCGCAGATTTCCGAAAGAGGTTCTCTCATAGGCGATGTCTCCGAAGCCGTATTCCCCTTCCTTGATCGTGGGAACCACTCCGAAGAGCCTGGAGGGAAACTCCATGACGAACCGCTCTTCATCTCTGGTGGAAATAAATCCGGATTGTCCTCCCCCGTAATTCATGTGCATCCCCAGGGGCTGGAGTTCTCCGCAGATGATATCCGCACCGTAGGCGGAGGGGGGAGCCATAATTCCGAGGCTGCTTGGATCGACTCCCACCACGGATATCGCACCGGCTTCATGAGCCGTCTTTGATATTTCGGCGCCCTGATCCTCGATAAAACCGAGATAGGACGGATTTTCAAAATAAACCGCGGCTGTGCTGCCGGAGAGCTTTTTCTTCAGATCCTCAAGGTCCATTTTTCCCGTCTCTTTATCGTAACCGATCAGGGTGACGGTTACCCCGGGGTCGCAGTAATTCTTCACGATTGCCAGCTTGTCCGCGCTGATGGTGCCGGCCACCAGAGCCTCCGACCTCCCTGTGATCCTCGACGCCATTCGAAGGGAAGTGGCCATGGCCTGGGGCCAGTCAAAGGTAGGCACGTTGACAACGTCCATGTCCAACAGCTCCGCCAGCAGGGATTCGTATTCAAACAGGGTCTGGAATCTGCCGTGGTCGTTATAGACCTCTCCGGCATAGCCGGATAAAAATTCGGCTCTGCTGTTTACCTCGTCGCAGACGGCGGGCACATAGTGCTGCCAGCAACCGGCTCCAAGGAAATTCAGGCACTCCGCCGTCGATTTATTCTTGTTGATGATCTTATCGACGGCCCGTTTCAATTCGTATTCCGATCCGAAGGCCTCGGGAAGATCCAAAGACTTTTTCAGCTTCAGCGCTTCCGGCACTTCGGCGTGCAGATCGTCCAGTGATTTCAGTCCCAATTCCGCTAGCATTTCCTGCTGAGCCGCAGGAGAGGAATTGGGGATGTAGGGGTGGTTTTTATATCCATGCATTTTATATATCCTCCAATATTTGTGCTAGGCAATTCCGCCGCCGTCAACGACCAGAGCCGCTCCCGTGACCCAGGAAGCCAGATCGCTGGACAGGAAAAGTACCGCCTTTGCGATATCGT
>DLFX01000025.1:7615-7780 GCA_002482405.1 Firmicutes bacterium UBA7709
CGTTCCAACGGCCTTCCCTTAGCCGAATCTACGAGAAAAGCATTGATCTCTTCCCCGAGCTGCCTGCCCTCTTCTCTCAGCAAAGCCGTGTCCGTATCTCCGGGGTTGACTGAATTTACGCGAATGTTCTGGGGGCCGTGGTCGATGGCCATGGCACGGGTCAGG
>DLFX01000025.1:7802-12106 GCA_002482405.1 Firmicutes bacterium UBA7709
TTTCAAGCCCCAGCCGGAACCGGTGTTTACGATGCTTCCGCCGCCGTTTTTCACCATCACGGGGATCACATATTTGGAAAGCAGATAGGTCCCCTTAAGGCCGGTGTCAAGGACGAAATCCCATTCATCCTCCGTAAGGTCGACCACGGTCTTTCTCACGGTGACTCCCGCATTATTGAACAGGATATCGATTCTGCCGAATTCCTTTTCAACGGATTCAATGACATTTTTGCAATTGAGGCTGTTCGTCACGTCGCATTTCTTAAAGACGGCAAAATTGCCCTCGCTGACAATTTCCGCCGCCGCCGCATCGCCCTTTTCCTGATTCACATCCACCAGGACCACCTTCGCTCCATGGGCCGCCAGCAGCTTTCCTGTGCCCAGGCCGATTCCGGAAGCTCCGCCGGAAATGACAGCCACCTTGCCGCTCAAGTTCAATGGATCATTCATGCCTTTATCCTCCCATTTCATTACCAGTTTTATATTGGTTTCATATTTGGAGTGAGACGGGGATGCCGTCTCACTGCTTCACTTTTCTATTATAACGCATCTGGAAAAATTTTTCGACTGTAGAAAATCCTCTATAGATAATTCTTTCACGATGCCCCTTCCGCCCTTGCTTCCATCATCTTTTCCATATACCGGTATCCCTTGTCAAAGGCCTTGATATTGATCGCTCCCATGGGCGCGGGGAAATCGCTTTGGATCGTTTCCAGCATTTTATCGTAATGGAGCTTCGGCAAAAGCTTTGTAAGAGCTCCCAGCATCACCATGTTGACTACCATCGGCTTCCCCATCTCTTCAGCGATCTGGGTCCCGGGAATCGCGTAATGGTTCGGATTCTTTGTCTGGACCAGGGTGCTGTTGATCAGGACCATGGCCGAATTGTCAAGATCGACGCAGTATTTATCATACCCCTTTTGGTTATAGGCGATAAACGCGTCCACGTTATCGACTTTCATATAGTCGATGTCCTCGTCGGAAACCACGACCTCCGCCTTACAGGCGCCTCCTCTGGCTTCCGGACCGTAACTCTGGGTCTGGGAGATGTTGAAATCCTCGCCCAAACCGTAGGCTTTTGCCAGCAGTACGGAAGACAGGATGATCCCCTGGCCTCCGGCTCCTGCAAATCTCACGTTTAATCTCATTCTTTCACTCCTCCGCTAAATCTCATTTTTTCTTCGATTTTTACTTCTACATTTTTTCCGCATTCTTTATACTTCTACATTGATCGCCGCGTCAGGACACAGCTTTTCACATAACTTGCACCCGATGCATTCCTTTTGCTTTGCCGCTTCCGGCATGGTGGTCCCGTAGCTGTTCCGCTTCGGAGAAGGCGCAAACACCTGCTTTGGACAGACGGAAATGCATATATTGCAGCCTTTGCAGTATTTTGGGTCGATGTTAACGATCATTTTTCCCCTGCGCCCCCTTCTTTTCCCTTGTGGCCTTCACCTCTCTGCGCTGCTCCGCCTTCATCTCCCGGCGCTCCGCTTTGGCGTCTCCGAACCGTTCAAGACGGCTCTGCATTCTCTCTATATATTCCTCTCTGTCGTTGTCGTGCTTCAGAATGCCGCATTTGATCCTGCCCTTCTGCTCTTCCATGCCCTCTTTATAGATATAGCTGTTTTCTTTCAGATAATTTATAATGAACGACGGGTCTTTGTCCCCGTAAATTTCCTTTCCGCTTTGAACGGGACACTGGGAAATTACTTCGATAAAGGAAAATCCCTTGTGCTCGATTCCCGCCCGAATGCTCTTTTCGAGCTGCACCGGATGGGCCGTGGTCCATCTGGCCACATAGGTGGCGCCCATGCTGATCGCCAGCTCTGCGCCCTCCATAGGTTCGTCATAGGCGCCCCAGGGAGAAGTTTTTGTGCTGACGCCCTCAGGAGTCGCAGGCGATTTCTGGCCGCCTGTCATGGCGTAAATATGATTGTTGACCATGACCACTGCGATATCGATGTTTCTCTTGCAGGCGTGGAGCATGTGATTGCCTCCGATGGCCAGGCAGTCTCCGTCCCCGGTAAACACCAGCACCTTTTTGTCCGGACAGGCAAGCTTCAGGCCCTGGGCAAATGCCAGCGCCCTGCCGTGGGTGGTATGCATGACGTCCATGTTGTAATAGCATGGGATCCAGGATGAGCACCCGATCCCGCTGACACAGGCGATATCCTTGCGAATTCCAAGGGTATCGATAGCCTGAACCGCCGCAGCCTGCACGATCCCGTTTCCGCAACCGGGGCAGAACAGGGTCGGCAGCGCGTCCAGCCGGAGATAACTTTCCATCAGCCTATTCATGGCGTTCGACCTCCCTTGCGATTGCCTCAAGAATCTCCTCAGGCTTGTGGATCTCGCCGCCGAGCTTGGGCAGGGAGATCACGGTTCCGTGCTTCACGCACCGCTCCACCTCTTTGCAGTATTTTCCGACGTTCATTTCAGGGACGAACACATATCTGCAATTTTTTGTCAGACGCTTGATCTCATCTTCCGGAAAGGGCCATACGGCGTTGACCTTGACCAGCCCTACCTTCAGGTGAAAATACCGGTTTTCGCCCGCTGTTTTCAGCTTCATTCTCTTCCTGAGAAAATCCAGCTTCCCCGGCTTTTCTTCCGGCTCCTCCCCGATGCCCCTGGCGAGCTTCACCGCCCTCAGAGCGGGCCGCGATACGGAGCCGTAGGTCAGGATCGCGATATCGGCGTTTTCCATAAAAAATGTTTCGATATCCTGGATTTCCTCGATATGGCTTGTGATCTTTCTGTTGATGCTCTGAATGAAATCCGAGCTTTTGGATGCGAGGTGCCCGATCCGCCTGCCCTCTTCATCGTGGAGCTGGCCTTCCACCAGCGAATTATTTCCCGTATAAAAATCCTCCTGTGGGGATACGACATAATTGCGGTGGCCGCCGCGAATTTTCTTTTCACCGTCATAGATCACGATCTTTTCCCGCATATGCCCCACCACTTCATCCGACAGCAGCACCACGGGGGTTCTGAACTTTTCAGACAGTTCAAAGGCCCGAATCGTGAAATCATACATTTCCTGGACCGACGAAGGCGTCAGTGCGATGATTTCATAATCCCCATGACTGCCGTATTTCACCTGGTAAATATCCTGCTGGGACGACATGGTCGGCTGTCCGGTAGAGGGGCCGCCTCTTTGGACATCGACGATGACTGCGGGGGTTTCCGTAACCGCCGAATATCCGATGGTTTCCTGCATCAGTGTGAATCCTGGGCCGGAAGTGGCCGTCATGGCCTTCTTCCCGCCCCAGCGCGCTCCCACGACAGCGCAGGCGGACGCGATTTCATCCTCCATCTGGATAAAGGTCCCTCCCGCGCCGATCATTTCCGTCGACATCAGCTCGATGATCTCAGTGGAAGGAGTGATGGGATAACCCGCAAAAAAACGGCAGCCCGCGTAGACGGCTGCCTTGGCACATGCTTCATTTCCCTGTAAAATTACTTTGCGACCATTCTTTACATGAGACTCCGTTGGGTGTAATTGCATGATAAATATGGCGCCTCCTTTTTGGTTTTATCTTCTGTATTTATCTTATCATCCTTTTACACTTAATGGCATAAATGTACCGGGAATGGCCATGTATTATTGAATTATGATCGTATTTGGTATAAATGTATTTTTATTGTATTGCTGAACATTTACAACACTAAGAAAGATATGATCTTAAAAGTAAGATATGCGACATACCCCGTCAGCAGAAAAATTCCTGTAGGTCTTTTCAGCTTTTTGTGGAGCAGCGACATGACAAATACAAAAAAGGTAAGCGCCAGCATTGCAATCACATCTATCCAGAGACTGCTGTCCGAGGAAATCGGAGAAATTACCGAAGAGCATCCTAATACAAGAAGAATATTGAAAATATTGCTTCCGATACAATTTCCAAGCACTATCTCCGGTTCCCTTTTTCTCGCCGCCACTATGCTTGTAATGAGTTCGGGCATAGTTGTGGCAAGGGCTACCACCGTCAAGCCGATCAGCGTTTCGCTTAACCCAAAGCTTTGTGCGATCCGCGTGCTGCTGTCTACCGTCAGTTTTCCCCCAATGAAAAGCCCCCCCAAAGACAGTAATGAGAAGCACCATAATTTAATCAGCCCGGTGTTTTTCTGCTCGTTGTCCGGCTGTGAGGACAGCCCGTTTCCGTCATCGTCAGTATCGATGTCCCCTTCGGCATCGATCTGTATTTTGATCGATTTCCTGGCGTCTCTGGCTATATAGGTCATAAATAACACAAACGCGCACAGCAGAATGAATCCTTCAATCCTCGATAACCGTCCGTCTA
>DLFX01000025.1:12124-27776 GCA_002482405.1 Firmicutes bacterium UBA7709
GCTTTACGACGGTATCCTTTACTTCCAAAGGAGAAATAATTGCCGCCAGCCCGACAATGAGCGCGATATTTGACATGGAACTTCCAATGATGTTTCCCAACGCCAGCTGGTTCCTATGATTTATACCTGACACAATCCCCACTGCAAGCTCGGGTGCGCTGGTCCCGAAAGCAACGACGGTAATACCGATAATAAAGGAAGAAACCCCATATCTGCGCGCTATTTTAGCTGAGGAATCGATCAGGATATCCGCGCTCTTTATAATCACAATCAAACCTAAAATCAAAAGTAAAAACTGCATGAAACCGCCTCATCTTATTCTTTATTTTTTAACATATACCAATATAATTCCCTAAAACTCATTTTCATAAAATAAATATAGGCATATAAAAAGGGAGAGAAACTCGCGACTAACGAGCTTCCCACCCCAGAAGCCATACTGTTCTTGGAATCGAACATACATTCGTCCAACCGTAATCCAGTCCTGTTAAATTTACATTATTGTAACATTATTTTTTATGTCTGGCAATATGCCCTTTGATTTACTTTGTGATGATCCGCCTTTCCGCCCGAAGCTTTGAATTGTTTAAATGGACCCGGGTCTTCTCAAGGCTTTTTTCCAAATCCCTGCTTTTCAAAGCCTCCAGGATTTCTCCGTGCTCCTTGTAAATCTGCGCCAGATTTTCGTCGTTGTATACGGTCACCTTTCTGGTCTGCTCCACATAGGTTTGATAGGATTTTAAAACCTGCGACAGGAAACGGCTCTCGGACGCATGATAGATGATTCCGTGAAATGTCCGGTTCAGCTCCATGATCTTCTTGCTTGCCCTTCTCTCCGTGTAGAATTCCATCATGTCGTAGATTTCCTGCATGGTGTTCAGATCCTCAGCGGAGATCCTGGAGACAGCGCGTTCCACCGCCAGCATCTCGACTGCGGCCCGGACTTCATAGATATCCTGAATGTCCTGCTTGGTAAAGCCCATGGCAAAGGACCCCCGGTTGGGGATCGTCTGGACCAGACCTTCCGTTTCCAGCTGCTTCAGCGCCTCCCGGATCGGAGTCCTGCTTACCTTCAGCTCTTCGGCCACCTGGTTTTCCTTGATTCGCTCTCCGATGCCGTATTGTCCTTTTAATATCCGCTGGCGCAGGATGTTTTCTATCTCCTCCGCAAGGGAAAGGTTGTTAGAATACTTATCGCTTATCATTTTTGAATCCTGCCTTGTTTATATTTTTACTTAATTGATATCATAGTGTATGCGAAGTGATTATTCTAGCGCCGTCTCCGATCCCCGTGGTGTAGAAATCCGCCTGGAAACCGGTCTTATCCCTATATCTGCCGGCTACATGTCTCATGAAATCATCTACCCGGTCCTTTCGGACAATTGCGATGGCGCAGCCTCCGAAGCCGCCCCCCGTCATCCTGGCGCCGATACAGCCTTCATGTCCGGCCGCCGCCTCGACGATGCTGTCAAGATGAGGACCCGTTACCTCATAAAGATCTCTCAGCGACGTGTGGGATTGGTCGATCAGCTCTCCAAGGGTCTTGATTTCACCATTTTTTAAGGCATCCGCCGCCTTTTTGACTCTTTCATTTTCATAGACCACATGCCGGGCTCTGTTTCTTATGACAGGATCACCGATATCTCCGCCATATTCCTCGAATTCCCCGGCCGACAGCTGGCATAAATTCCTTATGTCCCTGTGTTTTCTGATTTCCTTAAGCGCCGTTTCACACTGCGCTCTTCTCTCATTGTATTTGGACTCGTTCAGCTTTCTGTGCTTGTTGGTGTTCATAATGACGAGCACATGCCCGTTCATGCAAAAATCGATATATTCATACTCCTGCGTATCGCAGTCGAGCAGAATGCACTTGTCTTTCCTTCCCATGCCGATGGCGAACTGATCCATTATGCCGCACATAACTCCGATGAAATTGTTTTCCGCGTTCAGACACATCCTTATCATTTCAGTCTTGCTGATCCGTCCCCCGTTGAAAAGGCTGTTGAGCATCTCGCCCACCAGCATTTCCAAAGAAGCGGAGGAAGAAAGCCCCGCTCCAATGGGGATGTCGCCCCCCACAAGGATTTCCATTCCGCCGGTCACATATCCCGATATATCAAACTCGCGAATAACGCCTTTGACATAGTTGGCCCAGCCGTGACCGCTGTCATAGGCCATGTTTTCAACCGGAATTTCCACCTTCAGATCGACGTTTGCCGAGGCCATTTTCAGGGTGTGATCCGGGCGTTTCCTTGCGACGCCGCAGGTCCCCATCTCAATAGCCCCTGGCAGAACCAATCCGCCGTTGTAATCCGTATGTTCTCCGATTATGTTGATCCTGCTGGGGGAAAAGAAAACCGACGCTTCCCCTCCTCCGTACAGCTCGTAGAATCTATTTTCAAGCATATCTATGTTTTTAAGCATATCTGCCCCCGCTTTCCGCAGCTATCTCTGTAAATGAGCTTCGTGTCAAACAGGATCCCGTCCATTTTCATCTGCTTGTTCCGGATCATAATCATCATATTTTCCGCGGCCTTTTCACCGATATATTTCACATCGATTCCAATTGTCGTAAGCCTTGGATTGCTGATTCCGGATACAAGGGTATTGTCAAACCCTATTATGGAAACATCCTCCGGCACCCTGATCCCCTCTTTGATCAATCCGTTCAGAACTCCAACGGCCATCAGATCGTTGCACGCCAGCACCGCTGTGGCGTCCATTCCCTCCACAGCCCACGCCCTGACCTTCCCGTCGGTTTCATTTATGACGTCGGCGGTGTTGCCTTTCCCGACGAACAGGATCCGGCTGTATGAGAACCCGTTCTCTTCAATAAAGGCTTTATATACATCCTCCCTGAGGTCGTAGGAAAGGCTCCTGTCCCCTCTGATAAACAGGATTTCCCTGTGCCCGAGGCTTCTCAGATAGTTCAGCGCTTCCCTGGTTCCCGCTTCCTCGTCGTAGGATATGAAGTTCACGTTCTTCACGTCGGTCCTGCCATTGATCAAAATGGTGGGAGTGTGCCTCGAGATGCCTGCCAGATATCCGTTTTCAAGATTTTCGACACTGGGGTCAATGACGAATATTCCATCCATGCTCCTCGAAATAATGCTGTTTATGACGCTTTTCTCGGTCCCGGGATCGCCATCGGTTGTGAACAGCGATATGATGAAACCCTGGTCCGCCAGATTTCTCTGTATCTCCTCCACGATGCTGGGGAAAAACAGGTTGGTTATTCCGGGCACGACAACGCCAAGATTAAAGGTCGTCTTGGTGATCAGGCTCTTTGCGATCACATTGGGCGTAAAGCCATATTTATCGACAACCTTCTCTACTTTTTCCCTCGTTGCCTTGCTGACCGGATAATTGTTGTTCAGCACTCTCGAAACGGTTGAAACTGAAACCCCCGAAAGCCTCGCGATATCATAAATAGTCTTGGACACTCTCCCACCTTTTGCATTCCTTATTTTAATAAATTTTTATTTGCCGAAGCTGCTGACAAATGTATCCTGCAGCTCTTTCAACGTTGTCTCGGGATTTGCTCCCTTCAGCAGCATCCTGGCCTGGGCGTCTCTGATCTGGTCGATGGCCTCGTTGAAGTTCTCCGTATAGTTCAGCTTGGGAATGTCGCCGCTTATATCGGCAAAGAATTTCCACACCTGCTGTCCGCCAAAGTAATCCAGCTTCTCATCAAACGCCGGATCGCTGTATGCCGGTATGTAAGAAGGAAACAGTCCGTATTTGGTAAAACCGTTGATCTGTGATCCGACATCCGTCATGGCAAACTTGACAAACTCGATTGCGGCGGCCTTGTTGGGAGCATCCGACGGAACCAGAACGTTGGACCCGCCGTTTACAGCTACGTAATCCATTCCTTCCTCGACCTTCGGAAGCGGCATCACTCTCCATTTTCCGGTGCTTTCCTGAACTTCGTCGGTCAGCGTTCCGACCCACCACACGGCGGAGGGAACGGTAGCGATCTTATCCTCCTTCGTGGCCGTCACCAGGCCATCCCAGTCAATATTATCATAAGTGATTCCAGAATCATACAATTTTTTCAGGGTGTTCGCGGCCTTCAGACCGTTCTCCGAATAGACGGTGGTCTTTCCGTCCAGGTCGAAGAAATAGCTCCCTGTCTGCTGATACAGCATCCCAAAGAAGGTCGGGTTGGTCGCCGCGGCAAGAGGCATCATTTTGACGCCGATGGCTTCCATCTTCTTTCCTTCTCTGATAAAGTCATCCCAGGTCTTGATGTCATCCGGGTTTATGCCCGCCTTTTCAAAGAGATCGGTTCTGTAATACAGCCCTGTCGGCACTCCGTCCCACGGAAATCCGACGATCTTGCCGTTTGAAGTGACTTCTGAAATCTTGACCGGAAGGAAATCATCCTGATTGACATACTCCGTCATGTCTGCAAAGCCGTCCGGGAATTTGGCAGCAAAGGTCGCAACCCGCTCGCCTTCCATGGTGACTACGTCCGGAAGCCCTGTCTTGCTGGCAAGCCTGGTGAGCAGTTTATCGTACACCTGGTCGGTGCCCAGATCTTCGACATCCACAACTACATCGGGATGGATTTCTTTGAATTTCACCGCCGCGTCCTCCAGCGCCTTGGCAGCAACGTCCCAGCTCCACACCACGATTGTGCCGCTGATCTCGCCGGATGATCCGGAAGGTTCCTGAGCCGGTTCCTTGGAACCGCAGCCCACCAGCGACAGAACAAGCAACAGCGATAACAACAGAGAAATTTTTCTTTTCATAGTGACACTCTCCTTTTTATTACTCTTTTATTGCTCCACCCATCAGTCCGGAAATAAACTGCTTCTGGAATGACAGGAACATAACAATCACAGGAATGGTGGCGATGGAAGCTCCCAGCATCATCATGCCGTAANNATCAGCCCGTTCAAGGACGCTAACGCAACAGGCAGGGTATACATGTCCTCGGTGCTCAGAATGATCAGAGGCCACATGAAGTTGCCCCACTGGGACATGAAATTGTAGATGCCCAGGGCGCCCAGAGCCGGTTTCATATTCGGCAGAACAATCCTGAAAAATATTGAAAATTCATTGAATCCGTCTATCCTGGCCGATTCGATCAGGGACGTGGGGAAGGACATCNNAATATCCCAAAGGCGTTGGCCAGGGCGGGGATGATCACAGCCCTGTATTTGTTCGCCCATCCGATGGAAGTCATCATGGTGAACTGCGGAATGTAAAGCACCTGGGCGGGAATCATCATGGTTCCCATGATCAGCGCAAAGATCAGGTTTCTTCCCTTGAAATGAAATTTGGCCAGGGCGTATCCCGCCAGGGAATCCAGCACGAGGGTCAGCAGGGTATAGACCACCGAGATAAACACGGANNGTCTTATCCTTCAGGCTGTCCATGTTCGCCATCAGATTTGATCCGGCGCTCAGCGTCGGCGGTATCTTGAGAATCTCCCCGGTGCTCAGGGTCGAGGAAACGAACATGAGATAAAACGGAAAGAGGGAAATAAAAGCCGCGATCAGCAGCAGTCCATATGTAATTATCTTTACCCTCAGAGTCGCGTTCTGAGGATTTCTTTTTCTTCTCTTCATGAATCCGTCTCCCCCAGCTTGAACTGAACATACGATAAAACGGCTATGATAATGACGAGGACATAGCTGATTGCGGCCGCGTACCCGAACTTGACATACCGGAATCCGGTGTTGTAAAGATACTGGGCGATGGTTATCGTCGCGCCGTCAGGCCCTCCGCTTGTAAGGATATACGGCTCGTCAAACAGCTGCAGCGTCCCGATTGTGGAAGTGATTGCGACGAACAGAATGATCGGCTTCATGTTGGGAAGGGTCACCCTCAAAAATTTCTGTATCCTTCCCGCTCCGTCGATATCCGCCGCTTCATATATCTCATGTGGAATATTTTGGAGTCCCGCCAGCATGATGACCATGTTGTAGCCTGTCCAGCGCCAGGTGATGGCGATCATGATGGATATCCTTGCGCTTATGCTGCCTCCCAGCCAGTTGACTCCGCTGAGTCCGAAAATATGAAGCACGTAGTTGACCAGCCCGTACTCATTGTTCAGCAGCAGCTTGAATACCAGCGAATACGCAACCAGACAGGTTACCGCGGGCAGGAAGAGCGAAACCCGGAACACCGCTTTCGCCTTTACAAATGCCTGGTCTACCAGGTACGCCAGCACCAGAGAAAGAAACACCATCACGGGCACCTGAACCACGAGGTAAACAAGAGTATTGAACAGGGATTTTTTAAACACCGGGTCCTTTGCGAGGCTCAGATAATTCTGAATTCCCGTGAAAACATACTCCCCCGCCTCAAACTTGTAGAAGCTCAGCAGCAATGATTTCACGATGGGATAGATCATGAACACGCCAAACACAACGATGATCGGAACGAGAAAATAATAGGGCGCGCTCTTCTGATTGAGTTTAATCCTGCTCCATAGCTTCTTCATCTTTTCGTCCGCCTCCTGACTCTCTCACCCCAGAGTGAGACCGGCGATATCAGGCCCGGGGAAAACGGCCTGATCCGTATGGTAAAATCGAATTCCTCCGGCGCCAGGCTGTGGCATTTCAGCGGAGCCGGCCCACAGCTCCCGCTTCCCAGGCCGTGGTGGCGGTGGTCTATATAGAGATTCAAAAATCCGCTCTTTTCAAGCTCAAAGGTATGCCCGGCCTTTTCCAGATTTTCAAGAGTGTACTCGTGTACGCTGAAATTGAACGCCTCTTCCGAGGAGAACAGCAGCCCTGCCCCGGAATCCCCGGTACAGGCCATGAACTTAACATCTGTTCTGTTCCCGTTTTCCTGAGGGAACACGTAGTTGGTGAACATGTCCCCGGCCTTTTTTGTGTATAGACCCACAAGGTTTGCTTCCTTGCTGTCGATATACGATTCGCCGGGACCCCTGCCGTACCACGTTACCTCTTTGAAGCTGCCCGGAAGGCCCATCATATATCCCAGCCGGGGGATGAACTCGGGAGGATTCCCTTTCGGGCGCCCTTTTGTGTTCAGGTATATATCGCCGTTTCCGTAAATCTCGTAGGTTTGCTCCAGCTCATATCCCCAGTCCCCGTTGGGAGGCGAAAGATATTGAAGAACCTTTATGATCGCCGCCTGGCCGCAGGTTTCCAGCACGACGCTGTCAACCCTGTTCAACACGTTATCAAGACCCTTTTTCCTCCATTCGCCGACCACGTACATATCGTTGTCGATGGGAGCTCTCCACATGTTAAACACAGGGCCTGCCGCCAGCAGGTCCTGCTCTTCATAGCGAAGTTCCGACAGCTTTCCTTCCAGCCTGTCGAAGAAACAGGAGAATCCATCCCCGCTGATCAGAATGCCTGTCGGGCTTTCTTCCGCCTTCGGCGCGGGAAAGCTTCGGACATCCTCCACGGTCATCCCCTCCAAATGCGGCAGCCTGAACTGATCCCAGGCGATGTCATGGCCTTTCTGCGCCCATTCGGCGTCGCGTCCTGTCACGATGGCGAGATTCAGCCACAGGTCCGTATGAAGGATCCTCTCTCCTCCGATCTCGGGTGGAAGGCTGACCGTTTCGCTTTCGTACGGCTTGATATCCGGCAGGTCAACGACCCCGCTCTGCAGGCAGGATCCGTCCCCTTCGACGCTGTAGGAGAGCTTGAAGCCCCCGAGCCCGATAAAATCAAAGAGGTTCGTGACCCGAATCCTGCCGGACGCGGCATCCTCTTCCTCCAGCTTTACGGGAGCTATGATCTTCTTATATTCCAAAAGTCCCGGAGTGGGCGTCCGGTCGGGCTGTACCAACCCGTCGCAGCAAAAGTTGGAATTGTTCGGATAATCTCCGAAATCACCGCCATAGGCAAAATACTCCACACCGTCGCCGGTTCGCTTTTTCAGCCCGTGATCACACCACTCCCATACGAAGCCGCCCTGGAGCCTTTTATATTTATAGAACAGCTCCCAGTACTCCTTGAGGCCGCCGGGTCCGTTGCCCATGGCATGGCAGTATTCGCAGAGTATGTGGGGCTTGGAGCTGCTCTCCATCCTTCCGAATTCTTCCGTCTTTTCATGATTCGAGTACATCGTGCTCATGACGTCGACGAACTTGCCTTCCCGGTCCTCTTCATAATGGATCAGCCGTGAATCGTCCCTTTTCCGGACCCAGTTTCCCATCGCCTCAAAATTGCAGCCGTAACCCGATTCATTTCCCATAGACCACATGATGATGGACGGATGATTTTTATCCCTTTCCACCATCCTTTCGACTCTGTCCAGATAGGAAGCCTCCCACCGCGGATCGTCGGTGATCATATTGTATTTTCCAATTAATTCAAAGCCGTGACATTCCAGATCCGCCTCATCCATAACATAAAGGCCGTACCTGTCGCACAGGTCGTAAAACCGGGGATCGTTGGGGTAGTGGGAGGTCCTTACGGCATTGATGTTGTGCTGTTTCATCAGGAATACATCCCGTTTCATCTGCTCATAGGAGACCACCCGGCCCGTATCGGGATTTGCGTCGTGGCGGTTAACGCCTCTGAGCATGATGGCCCNNGAGCATATTGCCGTCTTTCAGTTCCACTCTCCGGAAGCCGACCTTCTGGGCGACAGCCTCGAGAAGCTGCCCGTCCTGATCGGAAAGAGAGACAAGCAAGGTATACAGATAAGGGGTCTCCGCGCTCCACTGGTGCGGGTTTTCGATATCCAGAGAAAAGGCTGAGGTTATGTCGCCCGGCGCGCCGGGGTTCAGATGGTCTTCCCGCCCGGCAATCACGCCCAGGCCGTCCATCAGCTCATAGCGAATCCTGAAACCTGTCACGGTATTTTCTATCTTTGACTCGATGGTCAATTTGCCGTTCCTGTAGTTTTCATCAAGCCCGGCCTTGATAAAGCAATCCTTCAGAAATACCTTGTCCCGCGCAAACAGCGATACATCCCGGAAGATGCCCGACAGCCACCACATATCCTGATCTTCAAGATATGTGCCGCTTGTCCATTGATACACTCTCACCGAAATGCTGTTTGCTCCTTCGAAATTCACATGGGAAGTGATATCGAACTCCGAAGGGCACCTGCTGCCCTGACTGTAGCCGACAAATCCTCCGTTGATCCATAGGTGAAAACCGCTGTCCACCCCTTCAAACCTCAGGATGATCTTCTTGCCCTTCCAGTGATCCGGCACAATAAAATCCCTTCGGTAACATCCCGTAGGATTCTTTGAAGGGATTTTGGGCGGGTCGATGGGAAACGGATAGATCATATCCGTATAATGAGGGTTTCCATATCCGTACATCTGCCAGTTTCCGGGCACAGGAATCTCATCCCAGCCCTCGGCGCTGAAATCCTTCTCATAGAAATTCTGGGGCGCCAGTTCCGTATAATCGCTGTAGAAGAACTTCCAAACTCCATTCAAGAGCAGCATCCTGTCGGACATTTCCCTTTCAAAGGTCAGCGCGGCCTCTCTGCTGCCACAGGGAATGAAATATGCTCTGCTCTCAAGGCGGTTTCTCTGTAATATTTCCAAATTGCTGTGATCGCTCATCAGAATACTCTCCTTCGGCAATGGTATAGAAATCGGTTTCTATAATCTACTGTCATTATATTCCCTAGCGCAAAATTACACAACTATAATTTTTCGAAATCCCTGAACAGCCTCGGGTAACTGCCGATACCGACGACGGCTGTTCAGAGATTTTTCATCGCCGAGCTATTGAAAATATTTCAGGACAAGCTGAACCACTTCGTCTCCAATCCGTCTCTGTGCTTCAAGGGTGGAAGCCCCTAAGTGAGGAGTGAGGGACACTTTGTCGTGGGTATAAAGCCTTTCATTCTTCGTGGGCTCCTCGGCAAATACGTCCAGAGCCGCTCCCGCCACCTTGCCGGAATCCAGAGCGTCCAGCAGTTCCTCCTCATTGATCAGCTCCCCTCTCGACGTATTGATAATATACACTCCGTCTTTCATCTTTGCGATCTGTTCCTTCCCGATCAGCGGAGAATTATCCTTTAAGCAGGGCATGTGAAGCGAGATGAAATCCGATTCCGCAAGGAGCTCGTCAAGGGGTACATATTGATCTTCAAAGCCTTCCGCCGCACAGCCTTTCGTGTAAATGACCTTCATGCCGAGAGCCGAGGCTCTCTTTGCCGTTTCCTTGGCGATCCTTCCAAAGCCCACCAGCCCCAGGGTCTTGCCCGCAAGCTCAATCCCTTCATAGCTCTTCTTGTTCCATTTCCCGCAGCGCATGGTATGATTCGCTATGTAAATATATCTTGCGAGACTGAACATGTGCCCTATGGTAAGCTCGGCCACGGAAGCGCTGCTGGCGTTAGGCGTGTTTTCCACGGCGATTCCCCGCGCTTTTGCATACTCATGATCGATGTTGTCGATTCCCACGCCGCCGCGAACGATGAGCTTCAGCCGGCCTGTCTCCAGCGCCGCGTCTATGACCGGCTGCCTCACCTTTGTGGCGGATCTTACTACGACCGCGTCAAAATCCCTGATTTGGTCTTTTAATTCCTCCGGTTCATAGTGCTTTTCCACCACCTCATGGCCGAAGCTTCTAAGCTTTTCAACCGCGTCCTGTTCCATTCCGTCAGTGATCAGTATCCTTGCCATCTTCCTTTCCTCCTGTTCCCTTCATAATATTTTTTTAAAGAACATACGATTCATAAGAAAACATGTGGAAATACCGCGGAACGGCTCCGGCGATATTTCCTTTTCTGATGCTATAAAATATTGCCGGCCAGTTTATTGAGACTTTCTGCCGCTTCATCATCCGTAAAGCAGTATTTCAGGCTTGTGAAATCCCTTCTCAGTTTTTTGACATCTTCCTTTACATTTTTATTTCTTAAAATAGCGTCGGCCATGATTTCAGCCAGCTGTTCAAACTCTTTTTTACCAAACCCGAACCTGGTCATCTCCGAAACTCCGATCCGCAATCCTCCCGACGCGGTGAAGCCCTCTTCCTCCGGCGTGGCCTGATAGTTCACGATGATGTTGTTTTCTTCCAGCCTGCCCGCAACCTCCGCGCCGGTTCCATAGCCGACCTTTACGATGACCTGATGGGTTTCGGTGTAGGAGATATCCGGATCTCCCGCCACTTCCAGGCCCGCCCCCTTCAGGGCTTTCGCAAAGTGCTTCGCGTTTTCGATGACGTTCCTCTGATATTCGTCCTTGAAGTTGTTCATTTCGTAGGTCGCCATGAGAAGGCCCAGCAAAGTTCCCAGGTGATGGTTGCTGACGCTGCCCGGAAACGCCCTGGTCTCAATGGTGTTCCACAGCTCGTACTTCAGGTCCTCCTCCTTATAGTTCCCGGCTATGACGCCTCTCTGGGTTCCGAAAAACGTCTTGTGGGTGGACCCGGTGACGAGCTCCGCCCCTTCCCCAAAGGGATCCTGGAAATATTCTCCTACCAGCCCGAGGACGTGGGCCATATCGTACATGATAACCGAATTCATGCCCTGATCGTCCAGAAACTCCCTGATCTCTCTGACCGGTTCTTTGTGCAGCACCATGCTCTTTCCGAAAACGATCAGTTCCGGCTTATACTGAGCGATGAGCTTTTTCGTCTCCTCTACATCGATCTTGTAGCAGTTGTCCTTTCGCACGGGGAAATTCACCACGGCGGGCCTCTCCGTGACCGGATCGACGGCGATGTAATCGTGGAGGGCGCCCATGGGCTGCGCGCTCAGATGGCCGCCTTTTATGATGTGATTCGTCATGACGTAGCCCAGCCGCTTTGCTNNGGCCCTGTTTTTAAAGTCCATCAGGGCGCTGAAAACCGTCATATTCGACATCTGCCCGCTGAGGACCCGCGGCTCGATCAGAGAGCAGTGAAAATACTTTTTCATTTCCTCGATGAGCAGATGCTCCACCTCGTCGATAAACTTCGTCCCCTGATAATAGAAAACGTCGTGGTCGTAAAACGATTTGATCTTCTTGTGCTCCGCATACCGGAAAGACGGGTCCAGAATGGACAGCATCCTTACGGCGCTGGACTGGGTCTGCTCGGAAGGAATCAGGTCGATGCATTCCTCCTGCCTCCAGACGTGATTTTCACAGCTCTTCTCGATCAGGTTGACCGCCTTCGTCCTGTAATCCGCCGGCGTGTCCGCCTGATATGTTTCCTCATAGCCGTAGAGGATCGGCCTCGCAAAGGGCGGCGCGTCTCCTCTCAGATGATAGGCCGGGATCACTGCCTTGACCCGGTTTCCGCGGATTTCCACCTCCACCTCGTCGTCCGTCAGAACATCGCTTTTTAAAAGGGCAAGCCCGATGGACCGCATGCCTTTTTCCTCCGTGATCACTGTCTCCAGGCCGCTTCCTTCGGTCTTGTAGTATGGCACCATAGTGCCGCTGGTGATGTATCCGATTTCCGCTCCGTCTTTGAACACCTTAAAACCGTTTCGCACGACCCCTTTGCCGGTCAGAGCGATGGGCTTCATCATCCTCGGCAGGCCCGAAAGATCTGAGAAATCCCGGTTGAAAATTTTCTGATAGGCTTCAAACTGCTTGAGCAGAGCGCTTCTGCCGATATAATCCCCCTTTGCCTCGGCAAAGCTCACTGCAAATTTCGCCAGAGGCACGGAAAAGATCGGAATTTCCCCGCCGTTTCANNCCCAGCTCATGCCCGTAAAGGGGCAGTCCGGCTTCCAGCCGCAGGGTATCTCTGGCGCCGAGGCCGATGGGCATCGCGCCGTTTTCCATCAGGCGTTCCCAGAGATCCGCCGCGTCGGAGGACTTTACAAACAGTTCGAATCCGATGGGTTCTCCCGTATAACCTGTTTTGGAGATCAATACTTCTTTTCCGTCCAGCTGAATGATATTCAGCGCATTTTTAACCGGCTCCGTCAGATCGGAGGTTCCCGCCAGCTTCGCCAGAATATTTTTGGAATCCGGCCCCNNATCCGGCCCCTGGATCGAAATCAGCGCCATATCCTCGGTGTGGTTTTCGATCTTTGCGTCAAACTTTTTGATGACCTCCGTCAGATGCGCCCAATCCTTATCCGCGTTGGCGGCGTTCACCACAAGGATATACTCGCCTTCCCGGAAGCGGTAAAGATAAGCGTCGTCGATAGCTCCCCCGTTTTCATCGGGAATCATGGTGTATTGCGCCTGCTTCAGCTCCAGCGCCAGCACATTGCTGGTGAGAACGTACTGCAGATAAGCCACCGCGTCCTTTCCGGAGATTGTGAATCTTCCCATATGGGAAACATCGAAGATCCCCGCCTTTTTTCTCGTATACAGATGTTCTTCCACGATGCCCTGAGGATAGTTGACAGGCATCTCCCAGCCGCCGAAATCCACCATATTGGCCTTTAATTTGATATGCTCGTTAAAAAGCACCGTTCTTTTCAAAGTATCCATATGCTTTTCCTTTCTCTTATTTCTTTACCGCCGCCGAACAGGGTTAGGTGCACAATGCAACGCCTCCCCTTTCAGGTCCATCACCGCCTCGGCAAATGATTCGCTGAGGGTGGGATGGGCGTGGACCGTTCCGATGACGTCGTCAGCCTTGATTTTCATTCCGATGGCCAGCACGCCTTCATGAATCAGGTCCGACGCGTGGGGGCCCATGATATGGACTCCGATCAATACGTCGTTCTCATCGGAGATGACCTTGATCATGCCCTCCCCTTCTCCCAGGGTCAGGGCCTTGCCGTTGGCTCCAAAGAGAAACTTCCCGGTATGATACGGGATTCCTTTCTCCCGGGCCTCGTCCTCCGTAACGCCTGCAAAGGCGATTTCCGGGAAGGCGAAGACGCAGCCTGGCACCGCTTCCGCACTCTGCTTTGGTTCAAGCCCCATGATATGTTCCACCGCGGCAACGCCCTGATGGGATGCGGCATGGGCAAGCATGATCCCCCCGGTCACATCGCCGATGGCATAGATATTCGGTACGTTGGTCCGGCCGAATTGATCTGTCCGGATCCCTTTTCTGTCGTATATCACTCCGGCGGTTTCCAAGCCAAGACCCTCGACAGCGGGCTGTCTGCCCACGGCCATAAGGACCTGATCCGCCTCCACCGTCTGATCTCCCTTCGCCGTGGAAACCGTAAGAATCAGGTTTTCCTCCCGCTTCTCGATTTTCGTGACCTTGGATGAAGTCCATATCCCGATCCCTTTTTTCTTCATCATTGGCACAAATCTCTTTCTTAAATCGCTGTCCATCTGGGCCAGTATGTCAGGCAGAAATTCCACCACCGTGACTTCGCTTCCGAAAGCGTTAAAGATAGCGGCGAATTCAATCCCGATGACGCCTCCCCCTATGATGGCGAGACGGCCGGGGATATGCCCGATGTTCAGAAGCCCTGTGCTGTCAAGGACTCCCGGCAGGTCTGCCCCTTCAAGGGGTAACGCTGCCGATTTGGAACCGCTGGCGATGATGATATGCTCCGCCGTTATCCTTTCGACTTCGGCATCCGCTCCCGCACCGGAGCTTCCCTTTTCTCCTCTTTCAATGGAGATCGCATGGGCCCCTATCAGGCAGGCTTCTCCTTTTACGACCTTGATACCGTTTGATTTCATCAGCTGATCGACGCCGCCCACCAGCCGGTCCACGATCTGGGATTTTCTCTCCCGGACCCGCTCCCAGTCAACAGCCGCGCCGTCGCTTACGATGCCGAACTCCCCGCTGTTTCGGACCAGTCTGCAGACTTCGGCGCTCCGGTAAAACGCCTTGGTGGGANNACGACAGGTGCCGCCCATCCTTTCGCGCTCCGCAAGGCAAACCTTAGCCCCTAGCTGTGCGGCTCTGATGGCCGCAACGTATCCGCCGGGCCCTCCTCCTATCACCATCAGATCAAAATCATAATTCCCCATATTATTTACTCCCATCCTGCCATTTCAGCTTCGGCTTTCTTGCGGCGCCGACTTCATCCAGCCTTCTGACTGGCGCTTTCACCGGGGCCTCCTTCAGGAGCTCGGGGTTGGACTTCGCTTCTTCCGCGATTTGAATCATCGCGGCCGCAAAATCATCCAGGGTTTCCGCGCTTTCCGTTTCCGTAGGTTCTATCATCAGGGCGTTGTCAACGATCAACGGGAAATAGATCGTCGGCGGATGGTAGCCTAAATCGATCAGCCTCTTTGCCACGTCGAGGGTTACGGCGTCGGAAGCCTTCTCCTTTAACCCGGCCAGTACAAATTCGTGCATGCAGATGCGGTCAAAAGGCAGTTCGTAGTGCTCTTTCAGCTTTTCCTTCAGGTAATTCGCGTTTAATACCGCGGTCTGGGAAGCTTCCGTCAATCCTTCCCCTCCCATGGACTTGATATAGCAATACGCTCTGACAAGAATGCCGAAGCTGCCGTAAAAGCTCCTCACCTTGCCGATGGATAAAGGACGGTCCGAATCCAGAAAACAGGTTCCGTCTTCCCTTTTTTCAACGGTGGGCCGGGGCAGAAAATCAACGAGCCCCTTGGATGCGCCCACAGGTCCCGCGCCGGGACCTCCCCCTCCGTGAGGCGTCGAGAAGGTCTTATGCAAATTGAGGTGCATCACGTCAAAGCCCATGTCTCCCGGGCGTGTAATTCCCATGATGGCATTCATGTTTGCGCCGTCGTAATAGAGCAATCCTCCGGCCTGATGGACTAAGTCCGCAATTTCTTTAATATTGATTTCAAATAATCCCAGGGTATTGGGATTGGTGAGCATCAGCCCGGCCACCTCATCGCTGA
>DLFX01000025.1:27800-28125 GCA_002482405.1 Firmicutes bacterium UBA7709
CAAATCCCGCTTCCGCCGCGCTTGCCGGATTCGTACCGTGAGAGGAATCCGGAACGATGATCTTCTTCCTCTTTCCGTCTCCGCGGTTATCGTGATACGCCTTGATCATCATAAGCCCCGTCAGCTCTCCGTGAGCTCCGGCCGCCGGCTGAAGGCTGAACTTTTCCATGCCGGTGATCTCGGAAAGCATCCCGTCAAGCTCATACATCAGCTCCAGAGCCCCCTGGAAGGTCGACTCCGGCTGATAGGGATGCAGGTCGCGGAATCCCGCCATGGCGGCGGCATCCTCGTTTATTTTGGGATTGTATTTCATCGTGCAGGAACC
>DLFX01000387.1:0-8228 GCA_002482405.1 Firmicutes bacterium UBA7709
GAAAAGCAAGCCTGGATGGTCCGCATTGTAGAGAGCGGCACAGGGATCTTGGCTTTCTTCTGCCACGACAGGATGCAGCGCGCTTTCCTCAAAATAATACCAGAATGCGCCCTTCTTTAAGACGGATTTGTAAAACGGAAACTGCGTCACAGTCTGGTCCAACGCCTGTTGCAGGACTTGCTCGTCCACCGTTTCGTACAGCTCGCAGGCAAAAAGGAATACTTTGGGGTCCCGTTTTGAACTGGTGGGAGGAAAGATTTTAGCGGCGTTGTCCAATCTGCTCCAAGATTTGATATCTCTCATATCAAACGTCCCTCTCAGCTAAAAATTTATTGATCACATGATACGCGCGTTTTACATGGATAAAACGAGGCGGAAGCATGAGGAATGCGTGGAGAGCATCCTTCATCCGGTAAATCTCAACATCGTTCCCGGCTTCCCGCAGCTTTATTCCGTAATATTCCCCTTCATCCCGCAAAGGGCAGTACTCAGCCGAAATAACCAGCGTGCGGGGTTGATGCGAAAGGTCGTCCGCCAGCAGCGGTGCAAAATAGGGATTATGAAAATCATCCTTCGAACTGCTGTATAGTTTCGCGAAGCCCCGAACCCGTCTGGATGTAAGCAAATAGCCTGTCCCGTTTTCTTTTATCGAGGGAAATGGGGAAGAGCCGCTATGGTCGTTAAAGGTAGCCGGATATAACAAAATCTGCTGCCGCGGAAGAAATTCCCCTCTATCTCTCGCCATCAAGGAAACCACGGCGGACAGGTTTCCGCCGGCGCTGTCTCCGATCAATGTGATATCTTCCGGCTTGACGTCGAGAATATGTCCCATAAAGAATTCTCTCGCAACGGCATAACAATCCTCCGGCGCGGCGGGGAACCGGTATTCCGGCGCAAGCCGATAATCTACGGAAGCCACCGTGTGCCCTGTCGCCTTAGCGAGGTCGGCGCACACTCCCGTATAGTTTTCGATTCCTCCGGTGACCCAACCGCCTCCGTGGAAAAACAGGAGGACGGGGAAGGGGCCGGTTCCTGGCGGCTGAAAGATTCGCACAGGGACGTCATGATCCCCGCACATGATTTTCTGATCCCACATTTGATAATCAGTGGGTTTGCCCCGGAGCCTTGCCATGAGAAGCTCAAACTGCCGCTGCACCTTATAGCTTTTTTCTGCATCGACCTCCAATGCCGTAATTATCTTTAACGCCGAACGCATTGCCTTGTTGATTGCCAATATTATATCCTCCTGTTGGACCTGGAACAGGTTTTCCAACAACTTTCATTTGAGTTTTCCCCTATTATACAATTATCGGAGAGGGTACGTCAAATTTGGTAAAGTGTTACTAAATGCTTTTAATTCCCTTGAATCACTTCAATTCAAAGATGTAATACATATTTGAAAATTTGTATTACAGAAAAATGAAATTATCGTTGACAAAGAGCAAAAAATAGGATATTGTTTATCTAAATTAACAAAGTTGTAATACATCTTGAGAAAAAATGTATTATAATGATCGGGCAATTGAGCAAATTAGACAGAGAAAATTAGTCAATTTACACTTTAAATTTAATGGATAGGTGGGGTTCAAAATGGCAGAAATACAGCAAAGCAATAAAGTTTATAACTTTGTTTTAGAACAAATAAAATCGAATAAGTGGAGCGCGGGGGAAAAGATCTATACCGAAAAGGAGCTGTGTGAGGAACTGGAAGTCAGCAGAATTGCCGTGAGGGAGGCACTGGAGCAATGTTCGGGNNCTGAAAAGAGAAAAGGTGCGGGGACATATGTGTCCGAGATTGATATCAGCAATATTTTAAAAAACATCGTACCTCTGATGACGTTAAAACCTATGGAGCTCATGGAGGTTCTCAGATTCAGGCTTCATTTTGAACCTGGAAATATTATTGAATTCATGAAGCATACCGATGAAAAGGACATTGTGGAATTAGAAAACACTTATAAAAAAATGCAGGAGAAGGCATTGGAAAACAAGGATTTCTATACAGCGGATTATGAATTTCACAAAATCATCGCCAAGGGGACAAAGAACTCTATCATAATTTCCATTAATGAAATGTTGACAGGAGTCTTGGTGGCATCACAAGAGATGACTAATTTAAAGATCGGACCCGAAATCGGCTTGCATTATCATAAGGAAATAATTGAAGCGATTAAAAATAATGACTCGGAAATGGCGGCCTTACTGATGACCCGACATATTGAAGCAACTATAAAATGCATCGAGGATGCCAATGCATGCCAGATAGAATCTCAAAGTGCCTGATGCTGCCTTGTCTCATCAAAACGGATGTATGGAGAGGCAGAACCTGATCAATCGTATTTACATTTACAATTATACAGAGTTTAGGAGGACAATGAAGATGAAAAACATTGTAAGAGAACGCGCTTGTGTGGATGAGGTGTTGATGGACAAATTCCGCGCTATGAAGGATGTTTACAGCCTGTCCTGTATTTTAACAGATGCCCAGGAGCGGGACAATGTCATGCGGAACAACATCAAAGGACGTACCGTAAATAAACGGGTGATAGGTNNCCGTAAAGCTTACTGCCGGAGACATTGTTGACTGCTTGGGGATTTTTGAAATCGCGAAGCCTGGAGATGTGGTGGTTATCGATGCATTTTCCGAAGGGGAAACCTCTATTTGGGGCGGACTCATGTCGGGGTTGGCAAAAGCCGCAGGCGTGGCTGGCGTTGTGATCGATGGGAGCGCCCGAGACACCGACGAGTCTAAGATGCTCGATTTTCCGATCTATTCNNTGCCTATTCCGGAAGAAAAGAGCCCATCGAAATCAATACTCCCATCGTGTGCGGCGGCGTTATCGTACGGCCTGGCGACCTGGTCGTTGCAGATGAAATCGGGGTTACGGTAGCTCCCAGCGAGAGCCTTGAAGAGATATACGGAAAAGTCAAAGAACAAGCCGAGAAGGAAGAGGCTACGAGGGCGGAGATCCTGAAAGGAGCCACCGTAGAGGAGCTTTTGGCCCAATTTGGCCGTATCTGATGAAAGGAGAAGGGCCGTGAAAGTAACCGATTTAAGCCATAAATTCAGCGTTAATGACATGGTATTTCCCGGTACAGACGGGATGAGCTTTGAGCGTACTCACACGACAGAGAAAGATCATTATAACCTCTCCATGGCGAGAGTGAATTCCCATGCGGGTACGCATACCGACGCACCTCTGCATTTTCTTCCCAACGGCAAGTCCCTCGGTGATGTGGCGATCGACCGCTATGTAGGCCCCTGTGTCGTGGTTGATTGCAGGAATAAAAGGGCCTTTGACATCATTGAAATTGAAGATGTCAAGCCTTTTGAAGATGCTATTCGCAAAGCCGGGCGGGTTCTGATCTGCACCGGCTGGAGCAGGCAGTTCAATAAAGAATGCTTTTTTACAGACTATCCAAGCATTCCAGAAGAGCTTGCCGATTATCTCGTATCTCTTGGGATCGTAATGGTCGGCGTAGAGCCGCCTTCTCTGAATCCTCCGAAATACATCGAGGTCCATCAGGCTTTTCTTAAAAACGATGTGGCGATCGTAGAAGGTCTAACCAATTTGGAAAATCTGATTGGAAAGGAGTTCATCTTCTGCGGGGCACCTCTCGCCTTTGAAGATATGGACGGCTTTCCGGTGCGCGCCTGCGCCATAGAACTGTGAGGTGATTATGAAAACCATTGTTGAAAAGATTAAAGAAGAAAAAATAATCGCCATCGTCCGGGGCCTTTCAGGAGAAGGGATAATAAGGACAGCGCAGGCTCTTCGCAAGGGCGGAGTAACCTTTATTGAAGTAACTTTCAACCAGTCCTCGGCTTCCTGTCTGGAGGATACATATGAAGCGATCAGGTTAATTTCTAAGGAGATTCCTGATATCTGCGCAGGAGCCGGTACGGTTGTGAATATAGAGCAGGTGGAAACCGCTTGGCGCGCGGGTGCGAAATATATCATTTCCCCGGATTTTAACGAAGGGGTCGTAAACAGAACATTGGAGCTGGGGATGCTTTCCATGCCCGGCACTTTAACGCCGACAGAAATAGCGAAGGCGTATAAGGCCGGCGCGGCTTTCGTTAAGGTTTTCCCGGCTTCAAATCTGGGCCCCGATTATATCAAGGCGATAAAATCCCCGTTAAATCACATCCCCTTACTGGCAGTTGGAGGAATCAGCGACAGCAATATGGAGCAATTCTATAAAGCCGGCGCCTCAGGATTTGGAATTGGAGGAAATCTTGTCGACAAAAAATTGATCGATGCCGGTGATTTTGAAGCGGTAACCCGGATGGCGAAACGGTATATGGAAATCGTTTCAAGATTGTAGCGATTGTCTAAGCTGATATCAGCAGACGGCCCCAATCCAAAATAAAAAGGAGTAAGTTGAGCTATGAAAAAGTTAGTGTGTTTTGGAGAAATCATGTGCCGATTCAGCCCTCCCGGTTTTCTGAGGGTCTTACAGACCAATGAATTTCAGATTACGTTTGCCGGCGGCGAGGCTAACGTTGCGGTTGCCGTAGCCAATTTTGGCGACGATGCGAAGTTTGTCACGAAGCTGCCGGACAATGACCTGGCAAAATCAGCCTTGCGCGTTCTGCGCGGATATGGCGTCGATGTGAGCGGCATCTCAACAGGCGGCGATCGAATGGGGGCTTATTATGTTGAAAAGGGCGCGTCCCAGCGGCCTTCCAAGGTGATATATGACAGGAAGTATTCTTCTATCTCTATGGCAAATTCGGAAGACTTTGACTGGGATGCAATTTTTGAAGATGCCTCATGGTTTCATTTTACCGGTATTACACCGGCTCTCTCCGACAGTCTGGCCCTAATTTGCAAAGAAGCCTGCCAGGCGGCAAAAAAGAAAAATATTATCATTTCATGTGATCTTAATTACAGGAAAAACCTGTGGTCTTCGGAAAAAGCAGGCCAAGTTATGTCCGAGCTGATGGAATATGTCGACGTTTGCATTGCCAATGAGGAAGATGCGGAAAAGGTCTTCGGCATCAAAGCGGAGAATACGGACCTTCTCGAGGGAAATCTCAGCAAGCAGGGATATCTCGATGTAGCGAAAAAGCTTGTGGAGCGCTTTGGTTTCAGCAAAGTGGCGATCACTCTGAGGGGAAGTATTTCTGCCAGCGACAATACCTGGGCGGGCATCCTTTACGATGGAAAAGAGCTGTATGCGTCAAGGGAATACAGGATTCACCTGGTAGATCGGGTAGGAGGTGGAGACTCCTTTGGCGGCGGCCTTATTCATGCTCTTATGAACGCTTATCAACCCCAGCAGGCGATCGAATTCGCCGCAGCCGCCTCTTGCCTGAAGCAGGCGACGGAATATGACTTCAGCCAGGCGACGGTGCAGGAGGTCCAGAGCCTGATGGGCGGCGACGGTTCCGGCCGTGTGCAACGATAATCGCTGGGGAGGGTGTAATATGTCATCTGTTTTGAAGGTCGAAAACCTGCACAAAGAGTATCCCGGCGTCGTAGCGGTCAACGATATCAGCTTCGAATTGAATCATGGTGAAGTGTTGGCGCTTCTGGGAGAAAACGGAGCCGGAAAGTCAACCATGTCGAAACTGATTTGTGGGGTCGAAAGGCCGGACAAAGGAGCAATCTATATCGAGGACGAAAAGGTGAGTTTCAGGTCGGCGACCGACGCTTTATGCAAGGGCGTCAGCATGGTGCATCAGGAGCTCTCAATCATTGGAGATCTGAGTATCGCGGAAAATATTTTCATGAACCGTCAGCCTGTAGACGTCTTGGGAAATATCAAATGGAGCGAACTTTATAAAAATACCCGGGAAATCCTGAATATTTTTCAACTGGATCTTGATCCCAGGATGCTGGCGAAGAGCCTTCCCGTCGGAACACAGCAGCTGATTGAGATTCTGCGCGCCACTTCGATGGATGCTAAACTGATTATCCTGGATGAACCTACAAGCTCGCTTGCAGAGCCGCAGATCCAATTGATGTTTAAAAATATCCAACAGCTGAAAAAGAAAGGCTTTGCCTTCATTTATATAACCCATAAATTGGAGGAAGTATTTCAAATTGCCGACCGTGTTTTGGTGATGCGGGATGGAATGTACATAGGAGAGAGTCCGGTGGAGGCCATCACTTCAGAGCAGGTCGTAACCATGATGGTAGGCCGGGAGATAAAGAAGCTGTTCGGAGAGGACAACAACTATCAATTGAGTGACGAGAATCTGTTTGAGGTGAAAGGCCTGACTGCGGAAGGCCTTTACCGCGACGTTTCCTTCGGAGTAAAAAGAGGTGAAATCTTGGGAGTGTCCGGCCTTATCGGCGCAGGCAGGACTGAGATGGCCCTTGGCATTATCGGCAGCCATAAGCGCAATGGAAAGATCATAATCGACGGGAACGAGGTAGAGATAAGAAGTCCCGCCGATGCGATAAAAAATGGGATTGCCTACGTCACGGAAGATCGCAAAAAATTAGGACTTTATTTAAATTATTGCTTAAAAGACAATTTGGCTGTTATGCAGCTGCGGAATTTTTCAACCCGTGGCATGATCAAAAACAATAAAATAAGAAATTATGCAAATGAACAGATTAAGGAATTCCGCATTGCCGCCTCTTCTATCAATCAGACGATGGATCATCTTTCCGGTGGGAATCAACAGAAATGTCTTCTGTCGATGTGGATGGGGATCGAGCCGGATATATTTATCATCGATGAGCCGACTAGGGGAGTTGACGTAGGTGCAAAAGCTGAAATCTACCAGATGCTGAAAAACATTTCCAATAAAGGCAATGCAGTTATTGTAATTTCATCTGAACTGCCGGAACTGATTGGTATTTGTAACAGGATCATCGTAATGAGAAACGGATGCGTTACGGGAGAGGTTCTGAAGGAGGATTTTTCCGAAGACAGGATTATGATGCTAGCAACTGGAGTTAATCAACAATATGAAAATCAGGTGGTATAACCGGAGGTCACAAATGAAAGAAAATAATTTTCTAGGAAATCTGAAAAGGATATTGGCGACTCGCGAAGCGATCCTGATTCTTGCGCTGGTCGTGGGCGGCTTCATCGTTTCTCTGTATTCTCCCGTCTTCCTTTCGAGGCCCAATATCATAGCCATGGTTTTGAGCATTTCCGTTGAGGGAATGATCGCCGTCGGCATGGTCATGCTGCTTGCCTTGGGAGAGCTGGATCTTTCCGTAGGCATGACGATGGGCTTTATCGGCGTTCTGACAGGGACGCTGCTTAAAAACGGGTTGGGAGATGTCCCCACGATTTTGCTGGCCCTTGGCATCGCCGTTGTAATCGGCTTAACCAACGGTGTTTTGGTCACAAAATTCGGATTAAATGCCTTTATTACCACCTTGGGCATGTCCTGCGCGCTGGAAGGTCTGATGCTGGTGATGGCAAATGGCCGATCCGTTACCGGACTGACCAGCACTTTTAAACATCTCGGACAGGGAACCTTGTTTGGGGTGCAGTATCCGATCTATATCCTGCTTTTGATCGTGATCGTATCCGATATTCTGCTGAGGAATTCGCGAAGGCTTCGTCAGATCTATTACATAGGAAGCAATGCAAAAGCGGCAAAGCTGAACGGTATCAATGTAGGGAAGGTCAAGATCGCCTGCTTCTGCTTCTGCGCACTTTTGTCGGGGCTGGCAGGCATCCTGATCACGGCGCGTTTCGGATCCTCTTCTGTGACTGTCGGCAGCAGCACTGCCATGGATGTCATCACTGCGTGCATCATCGGCGGCGCCAGCCTGAATGGAGGAAAGGGCACTGTCTGGGCGGCGGTTTTGGGCACCTTGTTTCTCGCTATGATCTCCACGGCGCTGAACCTGCTCGGCGTCAATATTTACTGGCAAAACTTTGCGACCGGGGTGATCCTGATCGTCGCCATCTTCTTCGACGCCGTCAGCGAACGCAGAAAAGGCCAAACCGTAAAGCGCGTCAAAGAGGACAATAAAGCTCGGATCTAGGTCCTGGCACAAGGACTTAATCAATAAAAAATAAAAAGGAGAATGAGGTATGAAAAAGTTATTGGTTATTGGCTTAACACTAATTTTAATTTTATCTAGCTTTACCGGCTGCGGCAGTTCAGGCGGTACGGAAAGTGAAGGCGCGGCGCCCTCCTCTTCCGACAGTTCCGCACCGCAGGGAACACTGCAGAGTACAATTTCTCCAGACGAGGAATACATCGTCGTCAATTGCATGAACGCTATCGAATATTTTAACGCACA
>DLFX01000387.1:8260-11163 GCA_002482405.1 Firmicutes bacterium UBA7709
TACTGACATGAACGAGATGGGAACGGCCTTTGACTCCGCGATTGCCAAGAAACCCGCAGGAATAGTGGCTTTCGGCTATGACCCCGCCATGGACCCGTATGTTCAGAAGGCTCGTGATGCGGGTATTCCGGTCGTAACCTACGTCGGACATTCAGAAGATCCCGGAGATACATACGTCGGGACTTCCCAGTACGATCTCGGCTATCAGGGCGCGAAGCTTTATGCCGAAAAAATAGGCGGAAAAGGCAAGGTTGCGCTTCTGACGATCTCAGGCTCCGACATGTTTACAGAGCGTGACAGCGGCTTCAAAGACGGTTTTGCTGAATATCCCGGCATCCAGGTTGTGGCTACGGGGGATACGAAGGCGGACTCCACGACGGCTGTCAGCGTCGCAAAGGACATCGCCGTCAAGTATCCTGACCTGACCGGATTCGTCTGCGCCGACTCAACAGGCGCCGCAGGGGCTGCAACCGCTCTGTCTGAGCTTGGTCTGTCCGGAAAGATCGATATTTTAGGGCTTGACAGAAATACCGACGTGCTCGAGATGATTAAAGACGGGACCATCACCGGTGCGCTCTGCCAAAATGACGTGTCCATGTCATACTGGGCAATGGTCTCTCTGATTACTGAGAAGCATGTTGACATGCCTTTGACTTCCGACAATAAAGCGGCTAACGCAAAGGTTGCCCCGAACAGTATTTACACTTCCGTTAACCTTGTCACGAAAGACAATGTGGATTACTACCTCAAAGCCAACGAGGAATATGCAACGAACAAGTTCTAATTCAATAAAAGCCGGAGACCTTTGCGGCTGCAAAGGCCTTCGGCAAACAGCAAATTTGATGATATTAAGGAGGAAAGACAAATGTATCCAAAAGCGTTTTCACATATAGGTTTATCTGTACCCGATCTTGAAAAAGCCGTTGAATTCTATACGGAGGTCATGGGATTCTATCTGCTCATGCCGCCTTCTGTTGTAGAACGGGACGATTCCGATATCGGGATCATGTGCGATGATGTGTTCGGCGACAACTGGACAAAATTTCGCATTGCGCACATGTCAACTTCTGACGGGATTGGGATTGAAATGTTTGAATTTCCCAACAATGAACCCCATGAGCAGGAGTTCCGGTATTGGAGAACGGATCTGTTCCATTTTGGGATTCAGGACCCGAACCTTGAGGAGTTTGTAGCAAACATCGTCGCACACGGCGGCAAGCAGAGAATGCCGATCCGTTATTACTATAAAGACAGCAAGCCTTACAGGATGTGCTACGTGGAGGACCCCTTCGGCATCATCTTTGAGGTTTACAGCCACAGCTATGAACTGACATACTCGTCGGGAGCATACGATACGAAATAATGAAGTTATTATATGAGCGAGAGGATTAATCTATGAGCGTTTATGGAGATAGAGCAGAGGCTTTGCAGCAGGAGGATTACTGTTGCTGTCAGTGTGTTGTCGGCAGCCTGTGTGAAGAGTTTGGTGTTGATCGAATAACCGCCCTGAGGTTTGCGGGGGCTTTCGGCAGCGGAATCGGCAGAAGCGGTGAGACCTGCGGCGCCATTACCGGAGCAATGATGCTGATCGGTCTGAAGATGGGTAAGCGTCTGCCCAGTGATCCGGGCGATGCACGCTGCTATGAGGTAACCCTGGAGTTCATGAGGCGGTTTAAAGAACTGCACGATGGAAAGTTTAAGTGCAGGGATTTGTTGGGTGTTGATATCACCACCGATGAAGGTTTCGATTATATACTGGAGAATGATCTCTTTACTTCCAAGTGCAGGGGATTCATTCGGGATGGAGCTGAGATTATTGCAGATATGCTGCTTGAAACAGAGAGGGATGTGTAAGTAATGGAAGGAAAAATGCAGTCGTTTCGTATTGTGGCGCCTCTGAAGGTGGAAAAGCAGGAGATTGACATTCCAAGGCTGGAGCCTCATGAGGTGCTGATCAAAGTAATCGCAACCGGCATCTGCACCACCGATGTGGAACTCTACGATGGCAGTATGTCCTACTATCGGGATGGGCTGTCTAAAATGCCGATTACCGCAGGCCATGAATGGTCCGGAACTATCGCAGAGCTCGGTTCTGCAGTGAAGGGCTTTGAGGTCGGCAACCTGGTGGTAGGAGATATCTCCATTGGATGCGGGAAGTGTAAAAATTGCAAAAAAGGAAACTATCATCTCTGCTCAGACCGGACTGAGCTTGGCGTGATCCGCTATGATGGCTCTATGGCCGAATATTTGAAAACAGACGGCAAAAATATTTATAAAGTCCCGGACGGCGTCAGCGCTGAACAGGCCGCCTTGGTAGAGCCTCTGGCCACTGTGCTGTATGCTGTACACCGCACCGGAATAGAGCCGGGAGACAACGTGGTTGTTTTCGGAGACGGGCCTATCGGCTTGCTCAACGCTCAGCTGGCTAATTACTGCGGAGCCGGGAAGGTTGCTATCGTGGCTAGAAAAGAGCTGCATCGAGAGCTCATTGAGGAGAACTGGGGACTGAAGCTTGTTAATATTAAAGAGGAAGATCTTCACAGATCACTTCTAGACTATTTCGGCGATTATCCGGATGCGGTATTTGAAGATACCGGAAACCCGGACGTAATCAATATCGCCGCCAAGATCACGGCGCCCGGCGGAAAGCTCTGCGCCTTAAGTCTGACCGGAAAGGATACCGTGCCGTTCTGCCTGGAGTACATAACCAGCCGGGATATCACACTTTACGGTACCCTTGCAAGCCCCAACAGCTTTGGGCCGGCCCTCAATATGATGGCGTCAGGCAAGATTGATGTGGAGTCCTGTATTTCTCATAGGTTCAGCTTTGAACAGACTCCCGAAGCGCTGGAATTTGCGCGCACCTCCCACGGACAAGGCAGAATCAAAGTCCTGATCATTAA
>DLFX01000088.1:0-178 GCA_002482405.1 Firmicutes bacterium UBA7709
CATCAACCCAAAGGAGCTGGGGCATAATTCCAAGTATTATTTTGCACTGCCCGCACGCTATAATTTTGCGTTCCCAACGGGGTATGAAGAAGTGGAGACGATCTTGGAAAATGATCCCCTTAAACCGTTGGAAAAATAAAAACGGACCGCGGCACGCTGCTCCGAAAATGGAGCCAGG
>DLFX01000088.1:185-9920 GCA_002482405.1 Firmicutes bacterium UBA7709
ATTAGTTATTCGATATATCTGCGGATTCCGATTCGCTCTTGTCGAGCCTGTCGCTCAGGATTACGATATCTACCTTTCGGTTTTTCGATCTGTTTTCCATAGAATCGTTCGGCAAGGATGGGCGGTATTCCCCGTAACTGACGGAACTGATTTTATTGGGGTCAATGCCGCTTTGACCGATCATAAGCTTGAGAACCTCGTTGGATCTGCCTGATGCAAGATCCCAATTGCTTGGAAACTGAGCTGAATTTTGAGGAACGTCGTCAGTATTTCCTTCGACGCGGATATAATTGTGAACTCCGTTTGCGATCTGCCCGATGGCCACCAGAGTAGGTACCGCGTCCGGCTTGATCTGCGCGCTTCCCGGATCAAAGAGGACGGTATTCATCAAACCGACTACCACGCCGCGCTCCTCAATGCTGACGGAGACTTTATCCTGAAGATTCTTTTCCTTGATCAGCTCCATGATTTTATCCGCCGCGGCGACCAGTGCGGGGTCGACTTTCTCGGTTTTTCCGTCGGTGGGAGAAACGCTGACCTGTATCCCGGCGCTGCTGGCTTGTCCCGAGGATCCGTTGAATACCTCTCCAAAGGATTCGGAAAGCACCTGATACTTCTGAGCGTCGACGCTGCTTATGGCATACATGACTACAAAGAATATCATCAGCAGTGTGATCAGGTCGGAGTAAGTCAAAAGCCAGCGGTCGCTATTATCTTTTTCATGTTCTACACGTTTTTTCATCGAATCACGTCCTTAACTCGCTTTTCTGGATCTCTTTCCGATATTGATGCCGCCGCTCATACCGCTTCTGCCAGCGGCGCTGTCAGCCTGAGCGGAGTAGCCGCCGCTGATCGGGCCCTTGTAATAAAGCTGTGCTTCGGAGAGGAAGCTGGAAAGCTTTTCTTCCATATAGTTGGTGTTTACGCCTTCCTGTATCAGCAACAGACCTTCGATTATCATGGACTTATATAAGATTTCCATCCGGTTCTTTTCTTTCAGCTTATTGGCCAGTGGAAGCCACAGCAGATTTGCCAGACCAATACCGTAAAGGGTAGCGATAAAGGCCATTGCGATTTTGGGGCCTAAGGTGTCCGTGTCATCCAGATTTCCAAGCACATGAACCAGGCCGAGGACGGTTCCGATAATACCCATGGTGGGGGAGTAGCCGCCGGCCGCCTCAAAGATCTTGCTTCTTGACTTATGCCTGTCCTCAATCACCTGAAGGGTCAGCTCCAACGCTTCCCTGGTGTATGCGGGGGAGGTGCCGTCAACGATCAGACGCATTCCTTTCCGCATGAGGCTGTCAGGCTCCGAGTCGATCTGGCTCTCGAGACTGAGCAGGCCGCTTTGGCGCACCTGAATGCACATTGCCTTCATTCGTTCCATCAGAACGCGATAATCATATTTTTGATCTCTGAAGATAATCTTCAACATTTTGGGGATCTGACGAAGCTCGTCCCTTGGGAAGGAAACCGCCGTCGCTCCGATAGTACCGCCGAGAATGATAAGGAGAGCGGTAGGAGACAGCAGTCCGATTAAGTGGCCGCCTTCAAGGACAAACCCTCCAATGACAGAGCCAAATCCAAGTATCATGAAAATAATTAAGAATATGTCCATATGCAACTCCTCAAAAATCGATTTTTCCGCGATGTAAATTAAACTCTTTATCTAATTTTATTACGAAAAAGTCATAAAATCAATACCCTATTGCTTTTATTTGTAAAATTATGAAATAAATTTACAAGTTTTATTTCGATCTCACATCTCAAGAGTGTCAAAAATAATGATATCCTCTCCGATTTTGCGGATCGAACTCCATGGAAGCTGGAAGTAATGCTTGCTTCCTAAAAAATTGAATTTCCCCTGATAATCAGGCGCAAGAATTGCTTTGATAAGCCCCTGTTGTTCGTCGAAGAGCAGTTCCGCTTCGGACAACTGTCCATAACGGCTGCCGTTTGCAAGGTTCACAATCTCCTTGTCGCCCAAGTCACTAAGTCTCACTATATTCACCCCACTTTTATGAAATTCAAGTCAGATAAACGGATGCACAATGTATATATCGGCAGATTTGCGTTTCAGTTTACACCTTTTCGCAAAATTCCTACCCATAATAAAAAAATATATTTTGGAAAAACTATATTTATTACAAAGAAAGGAAAAAGAATATGGATAAAAATACGGATAAGAATAGAAAAATGGAAGCGGATCATGAACCCGACAAGGATGAAAAGGAAGATAAGAGCCAGGATCCGAAAGCGAACATTGACAATTTCGGAGTGATCAGCAATGCCTTCAATTTTCAGAGTGAAATTCAATATCTTACGATTATAGGGAATATCGAGGGTCATATGGTTTTGCCTCCTAACAATAAAACAACCAAATATGAAAATATAATTCCACAATTAGTTGCAATCGAAGAAAACCCTAACATCAAAGGGCTTCTATCCATTCTCAACACAGTAGGGGGAGACGTTGAGGCGGGNNGTCAAAGCCTACGGTATCCCTCGTCCTCGGCGGAGGGCACAGCATCGGAATCCCGCTGGCGACGGCGAGCCAGTATTCCTTTATTGCGGAAAGCGCAACCATGACGCTGCATCCGATTCGAATGACGGGAATGGTTATCGGAGCCGAGCCGACTTACGATTATTTCCGGAAAATGCAGGACCGTGTCCTGGATTTTATAACCCGGACGTCGAAGTCCGATCGGAAGAAGCTCGAGAAGCTCATGAACGCGACGGATAATATGGCGGCCGACATCGGAACGATCCTGGTGGGACAGGAAGCGGTGGACCTGGGGCTCATCGATGAAGTGGGCGGGTTGAACCACGCGCTGGCGAAACTGAAGTCCATGATGGAGGAGCAAAAGGCCCCGAAACAGAAGTTTAAGATGTAGGAATTTATTTTTTAAATGCGATGAGGAACTTTCAAAATACAGAACCCCTCAATATGCAGCCGGCAGGAAACAAAAACTGTCGGCTTTTTTATGTCGGTTAAAAAATCAATTCAGTGTTTTGTCGAAATAAGTCGACAAAATGCAATTGTAAAATTATGTAATACATGTTAAAGTTTAAATAACAAAATTACATATAATTACAAATGTTACACAATGAGGTACTCGAAATGAATGTTAGCAAACTGCTGCTTACCGATAGAGATTCGGAGTATAGCAGAGCTCTGGCAAGAGCGGTGGCCAATTTATATCGGGAGTTTGAGATCGCAATCATGCCCCTTGACCCGCAGGGAGTCACTGAGATGGATAACAGGGTAGATTTTGGGAGCTATGATCTGATTCTAATCGGCGGTTATCCGGAAGAAGCTGTCGCGGCCCTTGCCGGCAGAATCACAAAGAATGACGGCGAAGTAAAGGGCAGTATTGTGATGCTGACGGAATATCCCGTCGAAAGCCTTGTCAGACAGTCGGAAAATACGGAAACGCGTTTCTGGTACATATATAAATACGAAAACACTGGTGAAATCATTTCCAACCTGGCGTATCTGACCGGCGCTATTACCGGAAGGAGGAGCCTGCTGAAAAAAAGCACCACTCCGGTCATGATCGGGTTTTACGGTGTCTGCGGCGGGGCGGGCAGGACTTCCGTTGCCTTCGGAACGTCGCGGGAGCTTTCCAGATATCACGATAAGAAGGTGCTGTATCTCAGCTTCGAAGAAATACCTTCCGTTGAGATGTTTATGCAAAGCGGTCCAAATCGGGGAAACCTGGGAGATTATCTTTATTTTCTACTGGAGAAACAGGATGAAAGCTTTGGCAGCCGCCCGGAAGGCTTTACAGTCACAGACGAGTTCGGTGTCGAGGCTTTTTACCCTTCAAAGGGGCGGAACGATCTGAACGAGCTCATCCAGGAAGAGCTGGTCCTCTTCTTTAAAGCGATTTCCGATAGCAGCAGGTATCATTATATCATTTTAGACTTGAGCAGCGATCTGTCGGAAAAGAATCTCTATTTAATGAACATTTGCAGCAAGATCGTAATGGTCCAAAACGACGATCCGCTCTCTGAGCTCAGAACACAAAAGCTCGTTGCATATATGGAACAATTAAACGGCTCCAGGTGGAAAGACCGTATGATACTCGCCNNCGTTCCGGAAGATGATAACATTTCATGCCCCGGCGGCTTGAAACGGATCCGCATTGAAAAAGATGACTCCAGCTTCCGCTTTACGGAAAATCATCTGGATATCGATATCAGCCACGTGTTCGGTATCGGGGTCAAAAAAATTGCCGATGAAATCGTCTCATCGACGGCGGCGGGATCCCTTTGAATAAGATTGGAATAAAAAAGGAACGCAAATGAACAGGAAAGGAGAGCAAAGGATGAATCGTGAACTATGCTCGGTAAAAGAAATCACAGAGGGAGTCAGAGCCGTGATCAACAGCAGGCAGGAACAGCTCAGCGATAAGGAAGTGCTGGCCCTCATCGAAGATTACGTTCTCAGAGACCGGCGGACGGAGAGCTGCTCCTTCCGGGCAAAGGGCGAGCTGATCAGCGGCATTTTCAATACGACGCGAAAGGACCTGGATATCCTGCAGCCTTATGCAGAAGACACGGAAGTGAGCGAAATCATGGTGAACGGTCCCGACAGAATCTTCATCGAAAGAAAGGGGAAAATCGAAAAGCTGGATATTCGATTTGAAACGGCGGAAGAACTGGAGGAGATCATTCGCAGGATCGCGGCAAAGGTCCACCGGGAGATCAACGAGCTGAACCCTATCGTCGATGCCAGGCTCGAGGACGGTTCCAGGGTGAACGCGATCTATAAAAATGTTGCGCTGAACGGCCCCATACTGACAATACGCAGGTTTCCCGAAAGCAGGATTACCATGAAGGACCTTTTGAGAATGGGAGCCATAACGGAAGAAGCCGCGGAATTTCTGAAAGTTCTCGTAGGCTCCGGCTATAACATCTTCATTTCCGGCGGAACAAGCTCGGGAAAAACGACATTTCTAAACGTGCTGACCGAGTACATCCCAAAGGATGAAAGGGTCGTCGTCATTGAGGACTCCGCGGAACTTCAGATCCCAGGGATCGAAAACATCGTAAGGCTGGAATGTAAAAACGCAAACGTTCAGGGGAAAGGAGAAGTGAACGTCAGGCAGCTGATCAAGGCTTCCCTGAGAATGAGGCCGAACCGCATCATCGTGGGAGAGGTTCGGGGCGGCGAAGTTCTGGATATGATACAGGCGATGAATACGGGGCACGACGGGTCGCTTTCCACAGGTCACGGGAATTCTCCGGAAGGAATGCTGTCAAGGCTTGAGGCGATGTTTCTTCAGGCGGCGGATTTTCCAATCGATGCTATACGCAGTCAGATTGCCGAGGCCATCGATATTATCGTTCATCTTGGAAGGCTATCCGACAAAAGCCGAAAAGTGCTTGAAATTGCTGAAATAGAGGGATATCAGGACGGTAAAATACGAGTTAACCCGATATTTAAATATATCATTAACCGTTCCGGCGCACTCAACGGAGATACTACTGAAGGAAGTCTCGAATCTACAGGGAACCAGCTGAAAAACACAATGAAGCTGGAGATGAACGGAGTCTGCATATGAAAGAGCAACTGCTTCCCCGGTCCTATCTGAACTATGAGCTGAGCGTAAAGGAAAAGGCCCGGTTTTTATTCCTCTGTGCCCTTGGGCTCATGGCTGCCGCGTATCTTTTTTATCACAGCGTTCTCGTATCTCTGCTCTTTTCCCTGCTGGCGTACCCCTTCCTGCCCCTCTACCGCTCTCAACTGGCGGAAAAGAGAAGAAGGGAGCTGAAAGAACAGTTTCGGGATGTGCTTTATTCCGTATCAGCCTCGATTTCAACGGGAAGACAGATGCCGGAAGCGCTCCAGGAGGCGGAGCAAAACATGAAACTGATTTTTAAAGAGGATGCTCTGATCGTCAGAGAATTGGCTCATATGGTAAAGAGGCTTAAAGAGTACAGAGAATCCGAAGAGGAGATCCTCAAGGAATTTGCCGCCAGGACTTGTATCGATGATATTTCAGATTTCGTGGACATCTATCTGACATGCCGGGAGACGGGAGGGGACCTGATCAAGGTTCTCGCAAAGGCGTCAGAGGTTATCATGGACAAGATCACCATCGAAAAGGAGATCCATACCATCACAGCGCAAAAGCAGTTCGAGGCGAAGCTCCTGACAGCCATCCCCTTTATCATCCTCCTTTTCCTTCAGGTGGTATCGCCGGACTATCTCTCCGGGATGTACGAAGGCATAGAAGGGCGCCTGATCATGACCATGGCGCTGTGGGGCATCGGCTTTGCATATTTCTGGAGCATGAAGCTGACAAAGATAGAAGTCTGATTTCAGGCGGAGCGGAGAAGGATCATGAAGAATGTTCATTTTATCGGCAGCTTTTACAGGGCTGCGGACAAACTGGCGCGGATTCTCCCGGATTGGATCACGGGGAAAAGCGAAGTAATGGGGCAAAAATACCACAGAAAATACGGCGATGAAGATTTTATCCCCTTGGTAAGGAAGAACAAAGGGCGAACCATGGCGAACTATATGCTGATCGCGGTTTTCTTTCTGATTTTCGAATTCTGCTCGTTCCTCGGGCAAACGACGGCAGGAGAGGAAATCAGGAGCATTGAAAGGCCGGCCTTCGGCAAAGCTGTGGAATCGGTTCCCCTCAAGGTGCGAATGAAATTTGGGAATCACCAGCTGACCAGGGACGTGACCGTCCAGGTAAAGCAGAAAGCTCTTACCGATGAGGAAAAGCTAAAATTGATCAAAGCGTACGAAACTAGACTGGAAGGGCTGATCCTGGGGGAAAACCCAGATCGGGACCATGTCAGCAAACCTCTGAAGCTTCCGGAACGGGACGGGGCTACCGGGATAACGGTAAACTGGACCAGCGACGACCCGGAATCGATCAGCGAAAGCGGAGAAGTGGACCTGATCGGTGCGGGTAAAAACCGGACGGTCACCCTTTATGCGGAATTGGCCCTGGATGATGTTTCGGACACGAGGGTTTATACGGTGAGGCTCGATCCCGACGCGGCGGCGGAAGATTACGAACGCAGTATGACGAATCGGCTGAAAGAAAGCATCGACGGGTTTAATGAAGGAGTTGCTTCCTCAGATATAAAGCTCCCTGATTCCCTGGGAGACGGAGTCGAAGCCGCGTGGTTTACCGGAAAGGAAGGCGGGGGCGCAATCTTCGCGCTGATCTTCGTCATGATGGTTTTGATCGTATACATGAAACGGTACGATCGGATCAATAAAGAGATCAAAGAGGCGGAGGAATCTATCATCAGGGACCTGCCGGAATTCATCAACAAACTGGTGCTGCTCCTCAACGCGGGCCTCGTAGTGAGCGCGGCGTTTTCCAAAATCTCGGCGGATTACGAGATGCTTTATCACGAAGGCAAGGCTGAATCTCGAAGAAAAAAGAGATTCTTATATGAAGAGCTGCTTGCAATTCAAAAAAAGACGGAAAGGTCCAACGCATCGCTCATCAGAGAATTGCAGGAGTTTTCCCAACGATGCGGCGTAAGGGAGATGGTGAGGCTGACCGCCGTGATTTCAGACAATTGGAACAAAGGCAGCGTGCTGGCCGAAAAGCTGGAGGGGGAAGGCAGTCTGATGTGGATCACCAGGAAGAAAAAGGCGGAAGAAAAGGGCAGGCTCGCGGAAACANNATGATCGTATTGATCATGATCACCGTTGCGCCTGCGATGATGGACATGTAAAAGGAGGAGAACTTATGAAAATGATTTCAAACAACAAAAAAGGAATGGAAATGGTTCAAGTAGCTATCTTAGTTGCAATCGCAATCGGGCTGGGGCTGATCTTCAAGCAGCAGATCGGGGATTTTATCAAAACCACCTTCGAATCGCTGAACGGCAATAACTTTTCAAATATTTGAGAAGGAATGCAGGTGCCTGAACATGAAGAAGAACAGTAAAAAGGGCGCCGCGCTGGTGGAAGCGGCCATGATATTTCCATTGGTGATCGCGGGGGTTATGGCGGTTATCTATATCGTCATAAACATGTATTCCTCCTTATCCCTTCAGACGTCACTTCACATGGCGCTCCGCAGGGAGAGCGGCGAGCTGTCTCAAACCGTTTATCGTCAAGAAGCGGGAAAGAATTTTCCAATGCAAAAGGATTGGTCCGGAATACGGCCTGTGATCCGGATGGAACAGAAAAGCGAATACGGGATTGACATTCTTTTTCACGACCGCGTTATGCGGCAGGAGGAGGGGAGGGTCTATGTGATCGATGAAGCGGAACTGATCAGAATCCTGCCCTTTCATGAGGGGGAATCTTGATTGAAGTTTATTGGCTACTCGAAAAAGGGAGTCACATCGGTTTTTTTAACCATGATAATGGCAAGCGTTCTTCTGCTGGTGGGCTTATTCATCAACGCGGCGGCCCAGGCAGCAGGGAGAAGCTATGCCGATGCTGTATTTGATCTTGCCGGGCGCTCCGTGCTGTCGGAATATGACCGGGAGCTCCAAAAAAGATACGGCATTTTCGCCGTCCATACCGATGAGGACAGCGCTGAGAAAAAGCTCAAGTATTATGCCGATTACAGCTTTCATGACAATTATCTGAAAGAGATCTTGCGGGGAAGAAGCTATACGGACGCACTGAAGCTGAAGCTGGACTCCGTTCATGTGAATCTGAAAGGGTATTCCATGACGGATACCGGACTTTTCCAGCAGCAGATTCTGAATGATATGAAATCCGGGATCCTGAAAGGCGGAGACAGGTTGGAAGGGGAGCGCCCCGAACAAGGGCAGGACATTGCGTTGAGAAACGAACAGATCATCAACGGCCTTCCGTCAAAGGGCTACAAGAGCGGCTTTTTTACCGATCTGAAATGGATCGCGGAAAACGGGATCCCAAGCCTGTCTGAAATCGCAAAAGATGAGAAGGACTGCTTTCTGGTCAACGAGTACATCCTCGGGCATTTCCTGAATCGCAGCAAAGCGCAGGAGAGGAGAGACACATTCTTTCAAAACGAAGCGGAATACATACTAAAGGGGAATTTCAGCGACGCTCAAAATTACAGCGGCGTGCGGTCGGATCTCTTTATCGTGAGGAATGTTTCAAATCTTGCACATATCTTCAGCGATCCGGAAAAGCGAAACCAGGTGTTGGAGATCGCCGCGGCTTTGACCCTTGGAGAAGGGGCGGAGATTGGCGCGCCTGTGGTTGCGGAGGCCTGGGCGGCCGCGGAATCGGAAAATGATTTATTGCTGCTGGAAGCGGGAAAGAAGGTCGCATTTATCAAGAACAGCGAAAACTGGGCCGTACCTGTCTCCAGCTCCCTCGAGTATCTGTGGACCGATGAGTATCGGCAGCCGGCAAAGGCGACGGGATATGACTATGAAGATTATCTGCGGGTTCTCTTGTTTTTGGAAAACAGAGAGCAGAAGCTTCTCCGCTGCATGGATCTCATCCAGCTGAACATGAAAGGCGGCGGTAACCGCGATTTTGATTTGAAGGAGTACTACGGAGGATTTCAGTTTGAAGCTGTCGTCAAGGATAAGAAGTTTACCTATATTCAGAAATACTAAGGGGTTTTCCGGCAGAAGAGGGTTCATCACAGTGGAAGCGGCGATCTTTCTGCCGATTTTTATCGCGGGGGTGCTGACCCTGGCATATCTGATCAAATTTATGGCGGTAGAGGAGGCGGTGTTTCACTCGTTGACCGACGAAGCAAGGGCATTATGCGCAGAAGCGGGGAAAAATCCTCT
>DLFX01000051.1 GCA_002482405.1 Firmicutes bacterium UBA7709
GACATACACGGAGGCTATAAGGCAAGTGATGTTGTGGACTATAGAGGATTTAAGGTACACGATATCGCGAAACAGAAACCCACCGTTGGCCGGGCTGTGTTGATCGACGTGCCCCGGTATAAAAATGTTGAGGTGTTGCCGGACAGTTATAAAATAACCGTTGAAGATATTAAAGAAACCCTTGAAATGGAAAAGGTGGACATTGAAAAAGGAGATGTTGCGATTATTCGAACAGGCTTCATGAAAGCATATTGGTCGAAAGACAGCAAGCGTTTTACGGATAGGAGTGCCGGCATCTCGCTGGAAGCAGCCAAATATTTGATCGAGGAAAAGGGCGTCAGCGTAATCGGCGGAGATAATGTTTCGGTTGAGGCGATTCCTGCTCACGAGCTTGAGGTTCACGCGTATTCGCTGGTTGAAAAGGGAGTCCCCCTCATGGAAAACATGAATCTGGAAGAATTGCACGAGCGGAAGGTTTACGAATTCATCATTGCTGTAGCGCCGCTTCGCATCGTCGGTGCCACTGCGTCCATGGTAAATCCATTAGCATTTCTCTAATTGTTGTTTTTAGATATATTTTATATAAATTTTATATCTAAACCATTATTTTAAATTAAGAGGTGGAAGAAATGAGAAAGCACAAATTCAGACTCGTATCGGTATTATTAATCGCAGCTCTTGTGGCGCTTGCTCTGGTCGGATGTGGTGGTGGCAGCGGCAGTTCAGACGACAGCAGTGTAAAAAAAGGAGAAGCGGCATCTTCAGGAATTGATTTTGCTGCAAAGGCAGCGGCAGCAGTTAAGGCTTCCTCTGACACATTCCAGGGGCCTACGGAAGCCGCGGGAGCGATTCCGTCAGGAATTAAAATCGCTGTTATCCCTTCGGACGGTACTCTGTCCGGTTGCGTAGCACCGTGTAAAGGCGTTATGTCGGCCGCGGAAAAGATCGGCTGGGAAGCTCAGATGTATGATGGCGGCGGAAGCTCGGCTACACAGAACAAGTCGATCCTGAACGCGATTTCCTGGGGTGCTGACGTGATCATGTGCGCCGCAGTCGATCCGAAGGGAATCCAGCAGGGATTGAAAGCCGCTGAGGAGGCCGGGGTTCTGATGGTATCCGGCTCCAACGGTATCGACGATCCGAATCCTGTTCTGCAGTTGGGAGAAGGACAGTTGAATTTTGCCTTTGACGTAGGCCCTGACTATGCGGCGGTAGGGTCTGCTATTGCGGACTGGATTATAAACGATGCGGGCAACGGCGGAGAAGTCGCGGTGTTCGGCGATAAGGAATTTCCTTCAGTGGAGGCCCTTCAGGTAGGACTTCTCGACGAGCTCAACAAGTCCGATATGAAGATCAGCGATGTGCAGTACTTTACAGGAAGCCAGGTTGGCGACACATTGAACAGGCAGGTCGTTTCCTATTTGACATCCCATCCGGAATGCAAATATGTTTTCGCTCCTTTTGATCCGGCTGCAGCCAGCATGGTGGAAGGTCTGAACCAGGCGAATATGACAGATGTTAAAGTGATCGGCGTACTCGGCATCTCGCAGAATATAGAGTATATCAGAAGCGGCAATATTCAGGTTGCAACCGGAGCATATGACAATGAATACATGGGATGGGCGGTTGTTGACCAGGTGATCAGACATCTGAACGGAAAAGATTATGCTGCGCCGCGTGGTGAAAATCTTCCTTACATAGTTCTGGACAAGACCAATTTACCTGACCAGGGCAAGAACTGGGTGGCAAGCTTTGACTATCAGAGTGAATTCCTGAAATTGTGGAAATAGCTTTACTGCAATAATTATAATTCGGATAACGCCTGGCGTTATCCGAATTTAAAAGGAGAGGCTTCTTATGGATTACATTGAAAAGACCCGCCCTGGGTTAATGGCAAGATTATCGAATAAAAACTACAGGCTGATTTATATTATAATCGTACTGGCAGTCCTATTTTCACTCAACTCCAATAAATTTCTTTCAGTGAATAATCTAAGCAATATGTTGCTTTCGCAGGTTACGGTGAGCTGTATTGCCATCGGCGCTTTAATCATATTGATAATCGGCGAATTTGACCTTTCATTGGGCTACATGATCGGGTTTGTCATGATGCTCGGAGCCTATCTCTTTGACAAAAATGTCAATGTTGTGATCGTAATTATCGCAATGGTATGTTCAGGCTCTCTGGCAGGTCTGGTTAGCGGGATACTTACGGTAAAGTTTCATGTCAGTTCCTTTATATCAACACTTGCGGTTGGAATTACTTTAAGCGGCCTGACGATCGGCTTAAGCAACGGGGCGGTCCTTTCCAACAATATTTCGCCGTTGTTCATCGAGCTGGGACAATCAAAAATATTCGGGGTCGGCTGGTGTGTCTGGATTTTCATTTTAATATGCGCTATCATGTACTTTTGCCTGGAATTTACTTCTTTTGGAAGAAGTCTTTACGCGATAGGCGGTTCTCAGAAGGTGTCGTTTATGGCGGGNNAATTCTGGCATTCGTATTATCGGGAACATTTACGAGCATCGCGGCAATCTTTCAACTGGGACAGTCCGGCGCGGCGTTCCCGTCCTTCGGTCTATCGCTTCTGATGCCGGCGTACGCTATTGCATTTTTAAGCGTAACTACTTATCGCCCGGGGTTCTACAATGTCGTAGGGCTGATGCTTTCGGTCATCGTGCTGGGCATCGGTGTAAACGGACTGAGCATTCTCGGTGCTCCGTTCTGGGCAGAACATATTTATAACGGCGCCGTATTGTTATTCGCAGTGTTGACTGCGGCGGCTGATGCAAGAGCTGTAAAAGTGGGGTGAAGTATCATGGCAGAAAAATGGATTGATGAATTTTTTAAATATATGAGTCACTTTGACTATGCTGAATTGAGTCATGAATTGGAACCGGGAATGCCGACTTATCCTACGCATCCTAAGTACGATTTTAATTTATGGCCGGCAGAAGGTGATCCTGCGGAAATACATAGCATATCCATCAGCGATCATCTGGGAACTCATGTCGACAGTCCCTCCCATTTTGTGAGAGAGGAAGGAAATCCTTTGCGGATCGATATTGCCGGCATTATGGCCAGTGCGTTCACAGCGCGGATGATTAAGATAAAAATTAATCCGATCGGAAACAATTATGCGGTTTCTAAAGAAGAAATCGTCGCCTTTGAGGCTAGAAGCAATATAGAAATAACCAGTGAAGATATCGTTGTGTTTGATTTCGGATGGTCACAGAGATGGCATGCCGGGGAAGAGGGCGCAAGTTTCCTTAAAAATTGGCCGGGCCTGGGGCTGGAAGCCTCGGAGTACTTGGTAAGCAAGCATGTAAAGGGTGTGGGAACCGAGTGCATTGGTCTGGATACAGGCAATGGCGGAGACGGAAAACTTCCGGCCCATTTTACGCTGCTGCCCAATAACATACTCATTTATGAAAACCTTACCAATCTTGACAGCGCGCCGATTGAAAGTATCTTTGTAGCACTGCCGCTCAGGTTTAAAGGCGGATCGGGTTCGCCAATCAGACCAATTGCGATATTTCCTAAATGAAACGCGGGTTGAGTCTGGATAGAGGAGGGAAAAAGCAATGTCTGTATCGGTAAAGAACGTTTCTGTGGTATTTCCGGGAATCAAGGCGTTGAAGGATGTAAGCCTGACCTTTGAACCGGGGAATGTTCACGCGGTACTTGGCGCGAATGGCAGTGGCAAGTCCACCCTTGTAAAAGTTTTGACGGGTATTTATAAACCGGAAAAAGGTGCGGCGATAGCCATTGGGGATAACAGTGTGAGCATCATTAAAGACCCGAGCCATGCGCGGGAATTAGGAGTGCGCGTTGTCCACCAGGAGGCCCCTTTAATCAACAGTCTGTCTGTTGCGGAATGCATCGCCTTGTTTAAGGGTTACCCTAAAAACAAGATCGGCAAAATAATGTGGAAGGAACTTTATAAGTACAGTAATGAATTACTATCTTTTTTAAATATAGACGTAGATCCGAAAACCTTGGTCAGCAAGCTGAGTTCCTCGGAAAGAGCTATGGTTGCCATGGCCATTGCCATCGGAAAAGAAGAAGAAGCAAAAGAAACAAAGCTGCTGATCCTGGATGAGGCGGACGCTTCCATCCCGGAGGATGAGGCGGAACATTTTCTTGAAAGGGTGAAACGGGTTGCGGAGCTCGGCATTCCGGTCATCATGGTCACTCACAGGCTGAAAGCCGTCAAGAGCACCTGCTCGGAAGCATCGATCCTGAATGACGGCCAGGTGGTATATTCCGGCAACCTGTGCGACATAGACGAGGACTTTATCGTGAAGAAGATGCTTCCCGCCAAAAGAGCGGATGCCGCCGACGATGGCGTCGACGTTAATGTTGAAAAGCTCTGGAGCGTGATCAATGCTGCACGTCCTGAAGCAAAGGAAAATAACGTACTGGAAGTCAACGGGCTGATTAGCGAGAAGCTTCAGGGGATTACTTTCGAATTGAGGCCCGGTGAAATTCTAGGGATAGCAGGCATTACCGACAGCGGTGTGAGCGAGTTGCCTTTGATTCTCGGAGGAGCCGTTAACAGAACTGCCGGCGATATCGTTCTTGACGGCAAGGCATTGCCAAGGAAGCTTTCCCCGCGGAGCGTTATTGATGCGGGGTTGTCTTTGGTACCTTCGGATCGTTTCCGTCAGGGCGGCGTAATGACAAGAACGTTAAGGGACAATGTACTGTTGCCTAACGAAAAAAGATATTATGGGAGGCCGAAGCTGATAAGAGAAACCATGGAGACCGCCATCAAGGTGCTGGATATCCGGCCCCCCATTCCCACCATGAAATTCGGTAAATTTTCGGGCGGAAACCAGCAGAAGGCGATCATATGCAAATGGCTTCTGATGTGTCCAAAGGTTCTTGTACTCGATGACCCTACCTATGGCGTCGATCCTGCGGCCAGACTGAAAATATTTGCAGCCATCAGAGACTCTGCGGCAAACAACGTGGGGGTTGTGGTTTTTTCCACAGAACCGGAACAGCTGGCGTTCTTATGCTCTCGGGTGCTTGTGCTGCGAAAAGGAAAAGTCGTTAACGAATTGAGCAAGGAAGATAATACGCTGACCAGAGAATCTATTGCAAGGTGGTGCTACGCATAATGAAAGAGAAAATAAATCGATTGGGTGCCTCGGGAAAATTCGCATCCATCAGAAATCAATACGGTCTGCTGATCATATTTGTATTGCTGATATTGGTTTTCTGGATTTCGAATCCCTATTTTATGACAGTTGCAAATTGGAGCCGCATCCTGGCAACCCAGATCGTAGTTGGATGCGTATCCATAGGAGCGGTATTTATCCTCATTGTTGACGAGTTTGATATCTCTCTGGGATATATGGTCGGGTTTATATTGATCGTAGGAGGATACCTTTCAAAATGCGGATTCGGCGTCGATGTCGTTCTTCCGGCAATGATCGTCACCGGACTGGTGGTCGGACTGATCAACGGCTTTCTGACCGTTGTTCTGAAAATTACATCGGCGATCGCCACTTTAGGATTGGGAATTATCCTGTACGGCATAACCCTGGCGCTGAGCAACGGAGAGGTTTTGGCAATTAACATCCCGAAAGAAATCATATCCTTTGCCCAGGGACGCCTCTTCAATGTTCCGTACCCTGTCTACGCTATTGTGGTAATAGGCATTGCCTTGTCCTATATATTGGAATACACTCCCTTTGGAAAGCAGCTTTATGCTACCGGAGGGAGTGAGAGGGCGGCCTATTTGTCCGGAGTGAAAACAAAGACTTTGAAAATTTTGGCGTTTGTAATTGCAGGGTTGTTTGTAAGCATTGCAGCCATATTTCTGCTCGGACAGGCATCCGCGGCAAACCCTCAAAGAGGACCGGAATATCTGATGTCTTCTTATGCAACCGTATATTTAAGCGTTACGGTTTTTAAACCGGGAAGCTTCAATATGCCGGGAGTATTGCTGGCGATTCTGCTTCTGGGTATGGGCTTCAACGGCCTGAGTCTCATGGGTGTTCCCTATTGGTTTGAACCCGTATTTTACGGTATCGTTCTAGCGGTATCTGTGCTGTTTGCAAGCAAGGAAGCAAGAGCCGCAAAGGCTGGATGATAAGTCGGACTTGCCGGATGACCAAGCTGTTCGGCAAGCCTTAAACACTGAGGATCCATAAGATTAATGAACCCTTCTCCTCCTCTAAAAGATCCTCCTTAATTGAAGCTGTATTTTATGGATTCCATAAAATACAGCTTCTCTTTTTCCCGCTATTTTATCAGATACGCATCATAGCAGATGGTGGACCAGTCTTTTATGCCGGCGATGGCAAAGCAATACCTGCCGTTGAGCCAGCCGTATTTTGCGCTGCCGGTATCAAAGGTCAGATGCAGCCGGTAGTAATAATCCGTCGGCGGCACATCTTCTCCGGCGACAATGCGCTTTTCCACCGCCGGATCCAGCAGCAGGGTCCCCTCAGAGGACAGGAAAATATTTTCACCGTCGTCGGTCCGAAGCAACAGCTTGACCTGTATGTCGTTCCTGTCGGGGGGCCTGGTCAGCGTACAGCCGGGACCGGCGCCTTCTATTCTGCCGCTCAGCTTTTCGCCCTTGAAGAACCCTCCGGAAATAGGAGAGATCAGAAGCTCGTTCTGGAAAGAGTCATTGATCAGGACGTCGTCATGCTGCGTTACCTCCGCATAAAACAGGTATTCTGTTTCAACTCCCGGCAGCTTCATAGCTTCCCCCTGATCGGCGTCCCGTCAAACACCACGGCTTCGATGCCGATTTCGCTTAGCTTTTCCGGCGGCACATGGAAGGGATCGCCGGAGATGACGAGGAGGTTGGCTGTCTTTCCAGCTTCGAGAGATCCCATCTCGCTTTCAAGACGCAGCTGCTTCGCACCGTTTATGGTATAGCCTTTCATTAAGTGATCCACGCTGAGCTTCGCCGACTCCGGCGGCCGAAGGCTTCCGGGATACCGGTCAGGATCGAGGGGAAATTCCGGGTCCACTCTGGTAGCGGCCACCTGCATGCTGAAGAACGGGTTTGCCCGGTGGAGTTCATAATTTGTCACCACGTCGCTGGAGAAGGTTACGAGGGCGCCGCTTTCGATCATGGGGTTGAACTGGTACATCCCGCTCCATTTTTCCTTTCCGAAAAACGCCTGGGCTTCTTCGCCGAAATAGCCTCCGGACCAGTGACAGCTCCAGTTGACGATGATCCCCAGCTCGGCGGGCCGCCCCATATCGGCAGGATCCACCAGCTCGCAGTGGGCGAATACGATGTTGATCCTCCAGGGTTCTCCGTTTTCCGCGGATTCCCTCTTCGCCGCCTCTACCGCGTCGCAGCCCGTTCGGAATGCGCGGTCGCCCACCATGTGGATATGTACGTCCAGCCCTTCTCTGTTGCACAGGAGAAAACAGCCTTTCAGCTCTTCCTTTTCCATCTTGATTTCGCCGTAGTTTTCGCCGGTGGGATCGTTGAGATGAGGGGCGAGGGAAGCGCTGTTGCCGCTTTCGTTGGTGCCGTCCAAAAAGAGCTTCATGGTATTGAATTTAATGTGACGGGTGCTGTATTTTCTTTGGTACTCCCTCAGTACGGCGATCTTTTCGGGCAGATCCCCATAATCCCAGAAACGCACCATGCCGTCGTAATATACGTTGAGCTTTCCGGCCTCATCCAGCTTATGGATGGACTCCGCCTGTTCGCCGCTTTCGATAAAGCCATCGCACATCGCCGTGATTCCGTTGTCGGAAAGGAAGGAGAAAAACGGCCCGAGAATTTCCGGCGTCAGGTCCATAGGAGGCTTCCAGCCTATAGTTTCACTTATTTTATCCATGAAAAGGGTGTGGACCAGTTCCTTGCCCCAGCCGGTAGGTTCGCCGTTTTCGTCCCGGACGAACATCTGAAGCCCCGGAACCGGATCGGGGGTATCCTTTGTTATTCCCATGGCCGCGAGCATCTTTGTGTTATACCAGTGCATATGTTCGCCGAAGTCCTGGCACATGCAGGGTCTGTCTGAAACAGCCGTGTCGAGGAGCTCCTTGGTGGGTCCTCTCGTGCCGAACATGCTGGTGGGATAGTATTCAAAGTATAGAAAGGGCGCCTCCTCTTTCGGATGTTCCGCGGCATATTTCCTGACAAAGGCCAGGAGCTCTTGGGGGTCCTCGGTCCAGGGGAGCCTGATATGCCAGCCGCTTTCCGCGCACATGCCGGGATGAATGTGGCTGTCTATAATGCCGGGAATGATGACCTTTCCCTTCATATCCCGTATTTCAGCGGAATCCCCCGTGTATTTTCCCCATTCCCCCTCATCGTCTCTGCCGACAAACAGGATTTTATCGCCGTCGAAGACGATGGCTTCCGCCATGGGGCAATGTTCATTCGATGTGTATATCTTTGCGTTTCGCAATACTGTTGTCATTTTTCCGCCTCCTCTTGCTTTTTTTCAAAAAAGCTGCGCTGTTATGCAATAGTTATTCTTCTAACGTCATTTCGGGCGGAAGCTCTTTGAAGAACTTCGTCTTTGCCGCCAGATATATCAGACCGATGACCAGCCAGATCAGGCCGAGTATTTTGGCGGAAGACTCCATGTAGATGAAAACCACCACCAGGGAACCCATGCCGATGATGGGTGCGATGAGGTATTTGAACAGATCGGATCCGCTCCGCCGGTTCAGCTTGATATAATAGTGGAATATCACGGAAAGATTGACCATAAAGAAGCCGCATACGGCGCCGAAAGCTACAAGGGAAGCCGCACCGAACACGTTGTCCGCGTAGAAGATGGCCGTAAAGGCTACCAGAGTTGTAAGCACGATGTTGTTGACAGGGGTCTGGAACCTCTTTGACAGGTGTCCGAAGAATTTTTTCGGAAGGATGTTGTCTCTTCCCATGCCGTACATGATCCGGGAAACGGCGCCCATGCCCGCCATTGCACAGACAAAGCTTCCGCAGTTATCGACGATGAAAAACACATCTCCGATCCATGGGTTGATCCGGGGGAAAAGCTCAAATATCCCCGCATTGGGATTCTCAATATGCAGATATGCGTCAGGCCACGCGATCTGCGCAAAATATGCCGTTATGATGAATACTACGCCGGCTCCGATCACAACGCCCATGATGGCTTTTCCCATGACCTTTTCAGGTTCTTTGGTTTCCTCGGCGAGGGTCGTAACGGCGTCGAATCCAAGAAACGACGCGCACAGTACGGCGGACGCGGCCAGGACGTTTTTCACTTCAAAGGTGGCGGGATTGAAAAAAGCGGTTCGATCCAGTATTACGCCTGATCCGCCGCCGCCCAGCACATATCTTATGACCAGCAGGATGAAGAAAAGCGTAAAGCCGATGGCAGCGCATGTGATGACCGTGTCGATGATGCTTGCCGTTTTAATTCCGACGATGTTGATGAGCATTCCGATCAGAGCGATCACCACAACGCTTGCCCATACCGGGATGTTGGGGAAATACTCGTTGATATATACGCCAAGCAGCAGATAGCATATCATCGGCAGCAGCAGGTAATCAAGCATCATGACCCATCCTGACATGAAGCCGACGTGGGGCTGTATCGACTTGTTGACGTAAGTGTAAGCCGAGCCCGCCATGGGATAAGCCTTTACCATCTGCATATAGCTCAGGGCGGTAAAAATCATGACAATTGTGGTCAGCACCAGAGAAAGAGCGTACATCCCTCCCGTGCTCTGGGTGAAGATGCCGTAATAATTGAATACCACTGTCGGAGCCAGATACGCCAGGCCGAACATGATGACCAGCGGCAGAGAAAGGGAGCGCTTAAGCGCCGCTTCCTGATTCTGAATCTTTTCACTCATTATAAAACCTCCCAACATAGAAAATAAAGATCATTCCTACTGTCAGAATACTTGCAAAACATTATCCGATTCAATGTCAATTTATCGTTTGTTTCAAAGAAAAAAACACGAAATGAGTAATAAAAGGCGGGCATCGGGGATATTCTCCGGCGGGGGTTATCCCTTAATCGTAGAGAAAAAGGTCCATATAGTGATGGCGCATGAGGTGGTCCAGAGCGCCGAAAGCCTCCTGGATGCTCAGTTCCTTTTCAAGGCATGGGCAGTTCATCTTGTCGGTATAGCTCTTTCTGAACTGCCGGGGAGTGCAATGGTACCATTCCCGGAAGGCTTCATAATAATATTTCGGGCCGGAGAAGCCGCACGCCTCGGAAATCTCGGTGATATTCATATCCGTGGAAAGCAGCAGCTTTTCCGACCGGTAAGCTCTGATATATCTGAGGCTGTTTTCGAATCCGACGTTCACCTTTCTCAGAAATTCGGAAAGGTATGACGTGGTCAGGTGAAATTCCTTCGACAGGGAGTCCAGGGTTATCTTCTCCTCGTAATGAAGCTGCATATAATGAGTGACGTTGTGGCTGCGTTCAAGAAGCTCCGGCTTGAGAATGAGAGACGGATGATAGAAGAAGATAATATCAAAACAGTTGATAAAGAGATCGACGATTTTTTCCACACTGGCGATGATGGCGCCGTGAAAGTCTTTGCCTTCTTTGGCGCTGTTTCCCATGAAAAACAGCAGCGAGATCAGGATGCCCTTCAGTTGATCGTGGCACGGCCGCTTCGGAGTGACGCTGTCCCGGGTATATTCGCATACGAACAGCATGCTGGTGATGAAGGGATAACGCTCCTTGAACCAGGACAGATCGATATAAAGGGAGACGCAGAGATCATCCCTGCCCGCGTAAAGATAATGGGCGTCCTTATCGGCGCTGATGAATTCGCCCTCGTGGAGCGTGAATTGCTCGTATTCATAATTGAACTTCACGCTGCCCTTGAGGCAGAAGATAATTTCAATGATATCCTCGTGCATGTGGGGCGGAACGAATTCGATGCTGCGTATTTTCAGGCCGAGGGGCGTCCCTTCGATCCAGGGGATGGTTTCCTGATACATATGAGGCCTCCTGTGAGAAAAATGAGCAGGCTTACAAAGATCAACAAATCTATATATTACAGTATGTCAGAATTCGGCTCGCAACTCAATGTCTAAAATGCAAAAAACGCCTGCCCCTGGTGTGCCGGAATAAGTGAGGTGGTGTCCGGCACGGGGCAGACGGGATTTTGGGAGAAAAATAATGAAAAGAATCTTTTGCTCTTTGACAATTATCAGTATAACGGTGATTTATGAAGGAATTGTAAAGGAAATGTCAAGTGTTTGTAAAAAGATGCTTTTAACTTTGGACATAAATGTTTTTGAAAGAGGTTTAAAAAAAGTCGAGGATGCATTATATATATCTATAGTGGACAAAGTTAATGGCATGGTTTTTGCAATTTTATATGATAAAACCGCGCGAGATAGGAGGAGAAAAATGGAGCTGAGCAAAAGTGAGTTAATAAGGAAATATCCCATCATTCAGGAGATGATTCATTATGAAGAGGTGTTCTGGCTGAACCCCTCTGATAAAGCCGGCAAAGGGCTTCCTTTTGGTATGGCGGACATTGACGACGCGAGGGACAGACTCCGGCGGTTTGCTCCTTACATAATGAAAGCATTCCCTGAAACGGCGGAAACACAGGGAATGATTGAGTCGCCGCTGAAGGAAATCAGTAAAATGAAAAATCTGATGGAGGAGGAATACGGCAAAAAAATCGGAGGCAGGCTTTTTCTCAAATGCGACAGCCATCTGGCCATTTCCGGGTCGGTCAAGGCCAGGGGCGGCATCTATGAGGTTTTGAAATTTGCCGAAGCGGTGGCAAAGGAGCATGGGATGCTCTCGGATGACGACGATTACTCGGTCCTGATGGAAGACCGGTTCAGAGAGCTGTTTTCCCGGTACAGTGTGGCGGTGGGCTCCACCGGAAACCTCGGATTGAGCATCGGCATCATCAGCGCCAGGCTCGGATTCAAGGTCACCGTTCATATGTCCGCTGACGCAAGGCAGTGGAAGAAGGACCTTTTGAGGCAGAAGGGCGCCACGGTGATAGAATACCGGGACGATTACCAGAAGGCTGTCGCGGAAGGGAGAAAGCAGGCTGCCGCAGACCCCGCCTGCCACTTTGTGGACGATGAGGGCTCGGCGGACCTATTCCTCGGATATGCGGTGGCGGCTAAAAGGCTGGAGGAACAGTTTAAGACACAGGGGATTACTGTAGACCGGGAGCACCCCCTGTTTGTGTATATTCCATGCGGCGTAGGCGGGGCCCCGGGGGNNGGGCTGACCTTTGGCCTGAAGATGGTGTTTGGAAATGACGTTCACTGCTTCTTTGCCGAGCCTACCCACGCGCCCTGCATGACGTTAGGTCTTTTAACAGGGCTAAACGATGGAATTGCAGTCACGGATATCGGCTTGGACGGAAAGACGGCCGCAGACGGCCTGGCGGTAGGAAGGCCCTCCAGACTGGTGGGCTCCATCATGGAAACCCTTTTGGACGGATGCTTTACGATCTCTGACGAAAAGCTGTTCCCATACCTGGCAGAATTAGCGGATACGGAGGATATTTTCATCGAGCCCTCTGCCTGCGCGTCCTTTCCCGGGCCTTTTCACGTCATAACCGCGGAGCGGTACCTGATGGAAAACAACCTGAAGGATCGATTGGACAACGCGGCGCATATCCTCTGGGCGACAGGCGGAAACATGGTTCCGGAAGAAGAGATGAAAGCGTATTACAACATGGGAAAAGCGTAAAAAACGACGGATGTAAAAATAATATTTTTACATATAAAATTTTTTATCTTTAAAACAAAGATTGGGGGAAATCAATATGAATGCTAAAAAAACTTCCGTGGAAAGAGTCATGGAAGCCAGCAAGGGCCTGAAAAGGACAATGTCGACCAAAGCGGCCATAATGACAGGCGTGGGCAGCACCATCGGCACGGGGCTTTTTCTGGGCTCGGGAAGCGTTATTGCAACAGCCGGGCCGGGGGGAGCAATCGTAGCATATCTCATCGGCGGAGTTATAATCTGGCTTATGACTTCCTGTCTGGGCGAATTGTCGGCTGCTATGCCGGTGGCCGGAAGCCTCCAGGCATATTCGACGGAATTTATCGGACCGGCAATGGGTTTCACCATCGGCTGGGTAAACTGGATCGGCGCGGCGGTGACGATTACCGCTCAGATCGTAGCTTCAGCAATTATTATGATCGATATTATTCCCGGTACGCCTACATGGCTCTGGATCGTGGTGTTCTCGCTGCTGCTGTTCGGGGTAAACTTTTTTAACGCGAAATCCTTTGGAAATATCTCATTCTGGGTATCAAGCTTAAAAATCGTACTCATCGTTGTATTTATTATCGTCGGCGTGGCTATGATGCTGGGCGTTACAGGAGAAGCCGTAGGTTTCAGCAATTACGTGAGAGACAGAGGAGCTTTTCCCATGGGGATTGCCGGCATCGGAGCCGTTATTCTCACTTCATTCTACGCATATGCCGGCACGGAAGTAGTGGCGTCTACCGCAGGAGAAATCGAAGACGAAAAGAAAATGCCCACAGCGATCAATGCTACCATAGCGGTTTTAATCGCCGCAACAGTGTTGAGCATCGCCATCGTGGCGGCGCTCCTTCCGTGGGAACAGGCGTCAGCTCTTGGGAGCCCCTTTGTATATGTGTTCAAAAATGCGGGCCTGAAAAGCGCTGCCTTAATCGTAAACGTCATCGTGCTGACGTCGGCGCTCACATCGGGGAACTATTTCGTCTATGCCTGCACCAGATATTTATGGTCGATGGCAAAGTTCAGACAGGCTCCGAAAATCTGTGCGAAAACGAGCAAAAATGGCGTTCCTGTCGTAGCGCTCGTCATAAGTATGGCTTTCGCTTTGATCGGCATTACCTCACAGTTTATAGCGGAGGATACGGTGTATCTGTTCCTGGTTTATTTTATCGGCGGCGGCAACATCTTTATGTATACCGTGATCTGTATCTGCCAGTTCAGGTTCAGAAAGCGCTATCTGTCCGAAGGCGGAAAGATCGAGGATCTGAACTATAAAGTCGCGTCCTATCCGGTCATACCGATCCTCGGCGTTTTGGCGTTCCTGGCAATGCTGGTCGTAACGCTGATTGATCCGAGCCAGGCGGTAGCGATTTATGTATGCGCTCCTTGCTATTTTGCGATTTATATCGTTTCTTTGATCTATACCAGGAGAAAAGGCGGAACGGCGGCCAATCTGGATATTTAACGAGATCGGTCCTTAACGGAAAATCGGCATAGGAATTATGCCGATTTTCTATCAATCAAAGTCAGGAGGTAAGGCAACCAATGATAGATAAAAACAGAATATATGACAATATGAAGAGAATGATCGAGGTTCCCGGCGTTTCGGGAACGGATCAGGAGATCCGCGCCGCTTATAAAATTCAGGAGATCCTCTATGAAATCCCGTATTTTCAGGCCCATAAGGAAAATGTAAAAATGGTTCCGATAGAGGAGGACCCATTTGGAAGATGCATTGTGACAGCCTACGCGGAATGCTGCCCAAAGAGCAAAAAAACAGTGATTCTGACGGGACATTATGACGTCGTCGATGTGGAGGAATTCGGTCATCTGCAGGATAAGGCCTACGACGTTGAAGAGATCACAAAACGTATCAATGAAATGCCCCTGGATGACGACAGCAGGAAGGACTATGAGAGCGGGGAATGGATCTTTGGCAGGGGCACCGCGGACATGAAATTCGGCCATGCGCTCTGCATCGAGCTGCTGAGGCATTTCTCGGAAGAAGGCGGTATAGACGGAAACCTGCTCTATGTTGCGGTGTGCGGGGAAGAGACCAACTCGGAAGGGATGCTGCGGGCGGTACCTTTCTTTAATGAGTTTGCAAGAGAGCACGGCGCTGAATATGAGGCTCTTTTGCTGGCGGAATGCTATATGATGGAGGACCAGGCAAACGACGACAGCCGGTATATTCATTTCGGCGCGTCCGGAAAGGTAATGCCCATGTTCTTCTTTGTGGGCGAGGCCACCCATGGCGGGGAGCCTTTCCTGGGAGTTGATCCCAATCTCATGTCGGCGGAAGTGTACCGCCGGCTGTATATGAATCCTGAATTTTGCCAGACCGCGGAAGGGGAAACCACGCCTCCTCCGGTATGCCTGAAAAATCAGGACCTCAAGACGACGTATTCGGTGTCGACGCCGCTTTACACGGCGTCCTATTACAATATCATAACGGTGGACCTCGATCCCGAGGCGATGATGGGCAAACTTATAAAGATCGCGGAGGAGAGCTTTGACGCTTCACTGAAGTTTATTGAAGAAAAGAGCAGCCAGTATGAGGAGCGCTTTCATATCAAGCCGGTGAGGTATCCGATCAAGCCCTGCGTCAAGGTCTTTCATCAGCTCTACCAGGAGGCAAAGGCCGCCTATGCCGGGGATTTTGACGGATACGTTAAAGGGCTTATAAAGGGCTGGCTGGAGGAAAAGCTCGAGCTGCAGGACATTGCGATAAAGGCTGTAAAGAGGATCTACGAGCTTTCACCGGATAAGAGGCCCATGATCATCATATCGATCATTCCTCCGTATTATCCTGATGTGTATCCAGATAAGGGAGATCCAAAGGTGAAGAAGCTGCTTCGGTGCGTAGACGGCGTTATCGAATACGGGCGGGAGAAGTATGGCGAGAAGCTGAAGCTGAAGAATTATTATATGGGGATTTCAGATATGTGTTATACCGGCCTTGACAGCAGAAAGAACTTTGACCGGCTCTTTGAAAATGTCGTCGGCGTAAACCAGATGTATTCCCTTCCCGAAGAGGATTTGAAAAAATTCAGCGTGCCGGGAATCGTTCTCGGCGGGTACGGAAAGGATTTTCACAAGCACACGGAGAGGCTGAACCTGCACTATAACTTCGACGTGCTTCCGGACCTCTATGTGCATATTATTAAGGATATTCTCGAGTGAGCGGCAGAATGGAGAAAGATATGAAGAAAGAGGTAATCGACAGAGAGTATGTTGAAGGGGAATTAAAAAAGTACAAGTTCCCGGGAATGGGAATCGGCGTTATCAAGGACGGAAAGGTGCTTTTCAGCGGAGGCTTTGGACTGGCGGATATCGAGGCGGGTGTCCCGATCAGCGGCGACACGCAATTTGCCATCGCATCGTGTTCAAAAGCCTTTACCGCAACCCTTCTGGGGATGCTTCAGGATGAAGGCGTCCTGGAGCTTGAACGTCCGGTCAGGGAATATCTCCCTGATTTTGAAATGTATGATCCCGTGGCGACAGCACAGTGCACGCTGAAGGATATGCTCACCCATCGTACGGGGTTGGGCGGATACGACGCCCTTTGGTCGGACGATTTGACCAGAGAGGATCTTTGGAAACGGCTTAAATATCTAAAACCCAACAAACCGTTCAGAAGCGCCGTTCAATACAGCAATCTGATTTATGCGATGGCCGGCCACGTGGCAGAGAAGGTGACAGGAGAAAGCTGGGATAAGCTGATAAAAGAAAAGATTTTCATGCCGCTGGGCATGACGAACAGCAATACCTCCATAACGGAGATGCTGAAGAGCGGCAGCTTTGCCAGCCCCTACTGGCAGGGTGAGGACGGACCTTTCAGAGTGGAAAACTGGAATGTAGACCTGGGAGGGCCCGCCGCGGCGATCAACTCTACCATCAACGATATGCTGAAATGGCTGCAGTTCAACATAGACAGAGGACAGTGGGCGGGAAAGCAATTGATCAGCCAGGCGGCAATGGAAGAAATTCATCTTGCCCATGTGAGATACAAACTGTGGAAGTGGGATTTTGACGAAGCGCCTCCTATTGCCGGCTATGGGATGGGCTGGTATAATGATGTGTATAAAGGCCATCCGCTGTATTTCCACATAGGAGAAATAGAAGGATACTGCAGCATGCAGATGGTGCTTCCCAGAGAGAAGCTTGGCATCGTATGCTTTAACAACGTTCACAAGCCCTGTATTCTGGCACAGGCTTCCGTCGCTTACACGATAATCGATAACGTGCTGGAGCTGGGCGAATCCAATTGGTCGGAACGGTTCTTTGAGCAGAGAGATAATTACGGCTATCTGTTGGAGGACTGGAATCTGGATCTCGTTGGAAATGAAAGAGTGAACGGGACGGAGCTGTCTCATTCCATCGATTGCTACGAAGGGCGCTACTATAATCCGGGGCATGGGACGATAGACATCATGGAAAAGGACGGCCGGTTAAAGTGTATATACAGGGGCGTTCAGCAGGATATGGAGCATTATCATTACGATGTATTCAGAGTGCCGCATATAAAGATGGACACCCTTCTCATTACGGCTCCTCTGGCATTCCGAACAGATCCGAAAAGCGGGGCCATAGACCGGTTTGAGTTCGGCCTTTATGAACAGGTTGAGCCGATCGTATTCAAGCGTATAAACAGTTAGATTTTAAAGCGCCGGGCCAGAATATGAAAGATGATTCTGGCCCGAGTTTAGGTGTTGCTATGATCAACAGGCACAATTTCAAAGACTTGACCATAATAGACAGCCATGGGAAAATAATATACGCCGACGTAGGAAATTCCCGGTATTTTGATACGGATTCTGAAAGCATGAAGGGTAAGTATCTCGGCGAGATCTATGGAGACATCGATGAGACATACCCTACTCTTGTCGCCGCGAGAAGCGGGCAGGCTGCGGCCTTTTTTCAGGCGGAGCTGACCACGGTGAGAGGGATCCGCCTGAAAAAGACCGGGTGCGCATATTCCATATATAAAGGCGGAAAGCCTGTCGGGGCCCTTGAGTTTACGGATTTTTTCTATGACAAGGAGCATATCAGAGAAATTGAAAGACATTCCGATCACTTGATATACAGAAAAAACAATACCAAATATCTGCTGGATGATATTATTACGGGTAGCNNCCGCGAAATGCAGGAGATCAAAAAGCGCATTGAAAAATACGCCATAACGGACTCTAATGTGCTGATATACGGAGAGACGGGCACAGGCAAAGAGCTGATCGCCCAGGCGCTTCACAACAGCAGCAGAAGATACTCCAAAAAATTCATATCCATAAATTGCGGCGCGATTCCTTCAACTCTGATAGAAAGCATAATCTTTGGCACCACAAAAGGCAGCTTCACAGGGGCGGAGGACAAAAAAGGGCTTTTCGAGATCGCCGATGAGGGGACGATCTTTCTGGATGAAATCAATTCCCTGGATATGCTGCTTCAGACGAAAATATTGAGGGCGATAGAGTCAAAGACCATAAGAAGGATAGGCTCAAATAAAGAAATCAAGGTAAACGTGCGCATTATTGCGGCGACGAACGAAGCTCCGAAACAGCTTATCGAAGAAGAGCGGATGATGAAGGATTTCTATTACCGGCTTGCTGTGATATACATCTCACTTCCGCGGCTTGCGGAGAGGGGAGATGATATCCTGATTCTTTCGGACCACTTCATAAGGTATTTTAACGAAAAGATGAACTGTCATATCATGCCTTTGGATGATGAAGTAAAGCACTTGCTTCTCCAATATGACTGGCCGGGAAATGTTAGGGAGCTTCGCAATGTTATCGAAGGGGCCATAGCCCTTACTGATAATAACTTCATCGGAATGGAAGATATCCCCGCATATATAAAATCCTCGTGCCGTCAAAGATCCCCTCGTGGGAACCGTGAGGAAGATATAAATTTTGAACCGGGCTCTCTTCGGAAAATGAAAGAGGGAATTGAAAGAGAAATCGTAACGGCCGCTTACAAAAAAACGAATGGAAATATAAAAGAAACGGCAGATCTTTTAGGAATATCCAAGCAGTTGCTGGAGTATAAGCTTACGAAATATGGCAGGTAAAAGGTGGAATTGCGCAACGATTATAAAGATGTTTTAATAGTGGATGAAAAAGGCAGCATTGAATATTTCAATATTGGTTATTTGGATTTTTTTGATTTAAAACCCCAGGAGCTCATCGGTAAAAAGGTGCCTCAGCTGTATGCAAATTTAGATGAAAATACGAGCACATTGATGAGGGCAGTGAACAGAGGCGAGGAATTTCTCAACTACGTGCAGGAGCTTAAAACGAGCAGGGGCCGCATAATAAGGCAGGAAAGCGATACTCTTTGCATAAGGGACGGAGACCGGGTGGTTGGGGCCATAGAATTCGATTTCTTTGACGAAAACAAAGACGTTATCTACGATAATCTTCAGAAGAGCGCGGAATATAAGCCGCCCAGGATAACCCTTGACGATGTGGTTGGCCAGTGCTTTCAGATGAGAGATGTCAGGAAAAGGCTTGAAAAGGTCATAAACCTCGATTCACCCCTCTTGCTGATGGGGGAGACCGGCACAGGGAAGGAGATGACGGCAAGGGCCATCCATAACTGCAGCAAAAGGTCGAAATATGATTTTGTCTATATAAACTGCAATGCGTTGCCGGAAAACCTTTTGGAAGGGATCCTGTTTGGAACCAGAAAGGGAAGCTTTACCGACGCAAAAGAAAAGGACGGCCTATTCAAAATAGCGGACAGGGGTACCCTTTTTCTCGATGAAATCGACTCCATGCCCCTTTCCGTACAGGGAAAGCTCCTTAAATGCATCGAAGAAAAGCGGATAAGGCCGGTAGGAGGAGAGGACGAAATCCCGGTAGATGTGAGAGTAATAGGATCCTGCAAGACGCCTATAACAGCGCTTATCAACGGGAGCAGAATCCGTAAAGACCTGTATTTCCGTCTTTCCGTGATCCAGTTTGAACTTTTGCCTCTCAGGGAACGCCCAGGCGATCCGTTATTAATTGCGGACTATTATATCAGGCATTTCAACAGGATATTCAACAAGGATATAAAAGGATTGGACAAAGAGGCGGAGCAATTCTTTTTGGAGTACCAGTGGCCTGGAAATATAAGAGAGCTGAGAAATATCATCGAATATGCGTTTCAGGAAACAGAAACCCCATATATCACATGTCAGTCCATATATGAAAGGATGGACATGGATGAAAAAGCGGCAGGCCAAGGGACTTCGACAGCGGAAGAATTCTTACAAAGCGGCGTAAGCCTTAAAGAATACATGGAGGGCCTTGAAAAAGGGGCAATAGAAAAAACACTGCTCATCAACGGGGAAGATCTGGAGAAAACCGCCGCGGATTTGGGAATCACCCGACAGGTTCTCAAGTATAAAATTGCAAAGTACAAATAGGGTGACAATCAGATACAATTTAGAAATCTGGTTATTCCGAACGTGCAGCATAAAATCTCTTTTTTNNAGCATAAACAAGCATATTTATAACTCCGTATATTTTTCCTTTTTACCGAAAGCCTTTTCTATAGGATACTTTTTATTATTTATATCGAGCTTTTCCATGATAATTTCATTTAAGTCAAGATCAACCGCCTCGGCAAATAACACTGAATAGATCAGCACGTCCGCAAGTTCTTCTTTAATACGGGACCTTCGCTTAATAAGCGCTTCTTCAGAGGATGACCATTGAAAGTTCTCTAATAGTTCTGCCGCTTCAAGAGAAAGTGATATCGCTAAATCCTTGGGGTTGTGATATTGTTTCCAGTTGCGCTCATCTCGAAATTTTAAAATTTCTGCAATTGTTTTATCGTCCATTGCTCCTTCTTCCTCCAAAACGTTATGGCCTTTTTGAATAAAACTCCATTTAAATTGTATTCTATTGCCAGGCAACAGTCAATGGATATGCATATAGTGGGCATGTTATCCGATTGATTGCTTATCTAGGCCCGCGACCTTATTCCTTTTCCCTTCGAGTCGAAAGGCTAGGTTTTGTACGGTTTTCTTAAGCGAAAGCGTAAAGAATGGGGGTTGAATAAGGGTGGAATGAAAAAGCAAAGTGACGCTGATGATTTTACGGTCAGTCGGATTACCGGCGGTCGCGGCGGGCTGAAAACTTGGCCTTATTTAAGACTGCAGGAACTCACAAGTCCTGCAGGTCGGCATCC
>DLFX01000177.1 GCA_002482405.1 Firmicutes bacterium UBA7709
CCCATACCCCAAATTTTGAGCATGGCGACATCCTTATTTCTCCTCGTCATCCTTATTTCCTAGCCATCCCAGTCATCCCACTTTTAAATGATATTTCCTAATTATATAAAAAAAGCCTCCTGCGAATCCTGGCAGGAGGCGAAAAATCAAAAAGACGAAGTTGCTGTTCACCCCCGAGGCAGGTTGCGGGCACAGCTGAGGCAAGTGTTGGAGCGGTTTTGCGTCACTTTCCGATGAAATTGAGCCGCATGTTTAGCTCCTGTCAAACACTGTCTGGGACCCAGTTTGTTTGACAGCCTAAACATGGCGAGATGAATCTGACACAGCATCAAAGAAAGTGCCAAAACCGCGACCGCTTGAGGAAGCTGTACCAGCTGCCTCTCGGAGGTGAATCGCAGCATTGTATTTAGATTGTCTTCATATATTCCTCGATAAAGAACAGCGCGGCTCCCAGCGCCGCCGCTTCAAACTGATATTTGCACGACTTGACATAGGCTCCGAAATTTCCGAAGATATTATCCCTGGCGACCCTTTCCTGAAACTCCCGGATGTAGGGTCCCATAAAGCTCCCCACATAACCCCCCAGAATGATATCGCAGTCAAAGGCCATGTGGAGGTTCCCAACCATGGTCGCAAGATGGGACAAATATTTATCCCAGGCTTTCATATATTCCGGATTTTTCTGTTCCAGGCCCGCGAAGAACTTTTCAAGAGAGCCGTCGGCCAGATCTGCCAGCCGAAGGGCCGAACAGCACACGTCAAAGCAGCCCTTCTTCCCGCAATAGCAGGTGCCCTCGGCCCCGGCGACCACCATGTGCCCGAATTCGCCGGACCGCCAGTTGTTTCCATTGTATATATCTCCCATGATGACCGCGCCGCCCACGCTGTTGCTCAGCGACAGATAGACGATATTATTTTTAATTTTGTCATCGTCGATCTCGCTCCTCGCCGCGGCGTTGGCGTCATTGATCAAAATGGCCGGCCAGGGAAGATATTTCTGAAACCGTTCACAGGGGACGTCAAATAGATTTAAAACATGGGACCGTTCGATCCGATTGCGTCCGCCGTCAACGATCCCCGGAATCGATATCCCCACGCCGACGATTTTGTCTTCCGGAATATGCTGCTCCCTGATAAAGTCTTTTAAGGTATCGGTGACCTCTCTGTAATATTCCTCCGTATCGATAAAGGGTTTATTGATTCTGACGTGCTCCAGAACCTGCTTTGATAAATTGGTATAGATCAGACCGATGTGGTTTTTCGTGATGTCCAATCCCACCGCAAAGGCGGCGTCCCAGTTAGGCCCCACCGCCTTTGCCTTTCTTCCGCCTGTGGAATCGCACTCCCCCGCTTCCAATATAAGGCTTTCTTCCTCCAGGCTGTTTACCAGCTGGAGCACCGTGGGCACACTGATCCCGAGGGCCGCGGCGATTTCAGGCTTCGATACCCTCTCCTTCTGGCAAATGTAACGAAAAGCCCTGTTTTTGTTGGCCTTCCTGACTTCCATGTTATTTCTGCCTGTGTTCATAAACCCTCCAAAATACAGATATTTACTCTATGATAAACATGTTTTCTTTCAAAAGTAAATATTTTTTTAGAATTTATACTTTTCAAGTTCAAAATTATATGTTATCCTTTTTATCGTAGTATTATAATATAGTAATGTTATAACATATAAAAATAGGAGGCAATATGCAAACACCAAAATTATTGGCACTGCTGCCCAAGGAATTTATTTGCACGCCGGATGGAATGGAAATCGACAGGGAGGGGAATTTGATCCTGGCCTGTCCGAACTTTGCAGACATGTCCATGCCGAGCTGTATCGCAAAAATCGACAAAGGCGGAAACGTCAGAAAATGGTTTGACGTGCCGCTTCACGAGAAAACGAAAGAAGCCCGGGCCATGGGCCTCGCCTTCGGTCCCGACTGGGATTTATACATAGTCGACAATCAGGGCTGGTCAGGGGAAGAGCGCCTGAAGTTTCAGGGCCGCATCCTCCGCGTCCGCATGAAGGACGACGAGATCGAAAAGGTTACCGTCGTAGCCGAGGGAATGGAACATCCCAACGGGATACGAATCAAAGGCGAATACATGTACGTCACCCAGAGCACGATGGAAAAAGTGAAAACCGAATCCGGCGAACTCCTCAGCTGCGTTTACCGGTTCCATCTGGACGATAAGGATATTCATATCACAAACACCCTGGATGATAAGAACATATTTGCCACATGGCTCACCCACAATCCCGACGATCAGTACGGCGTAGACGGCATCGTGTTCGATCACGAGGGAAACCTGTATATCGGAAACTTCGGCGACGGCGAGATCTTTAGGATCACCTTCAACGAGGACGGCAGCATCCGGGAGAATAAGCTATTTGCAAAGGATCCCAAAAATCTGCGCTCCACCGACGGCATGACCATTGACGAATACGGCAACATCTACGTGGCGGACTTTGTAGTAAACGCAATCGCCAAGGTTGATAAAGACGGCCGCGTTGAGCGGATCGCCCAAAGCCCTGACACCGACGGGTTTAACGGGGAGTTGGATCAGCCGGGGGAACCCTGTGTCTGGAACGGCAAAATCGCGATTTCCTGTTTTGACTGCGTCGTAGGCGGGGATAAAGTAAATACCGCCCACGAGCTTCCGGCGACTATGAGCATGCTGGAAATCCAACCCTAGATTTTTACACTGCTCCCCTAAGGAGCAGTAAAATTTTGGATTAATACGTTGTAACATTACAACCTAATGCTCTGTAACACTTAAAACGATAGAAAGGAACAAACAATGTCCAGCTATGAAAAAGCTACTGCTCAAACCATTTATTTTATCGGAGTAACCACAGGCCAATCGTCCATTATGAATGTTTTTCCAAAATGGGCCGATTTTCTTGGGCTGAAGGATTCCGCAATAAAAGGCATTGATTTTCAGCTCCATGCGACTGCGGCCGCATACCGGGAGGCTGTGGAATTTATAAAAAACGACCCCCTTTCACTGGGGGCTCTTGTCACCACCCATAAGATCGATTTATATCGAACCTGCAGAGATCTCTTTGATTACGTGGACCCCTATGCCGAAAAGCTTGGAGAGGTATCTTCCATCTCCAAAAAGGACGGGAAATTATGCGCCCACGCGAAGGACCCCATTTCCAGCGGTCTGGCTCTGGAGCATTTTGTTCCGGCGAATTACTGGAACGATCACGGCGGAGACGTCCTGCTTCTGGGCGCGGGAGGAAGCACTCTGGCGATGTCTCTTCACTTTGCGCAGGAAACGTTAAAATCAGACATGCCGAAGCACATCATTATCGCCAACCGCAGCGTTCCCCGCCTGGAATCCGCAAAAGCGATCCTGGACGGGATCAACCCTCGGATAAAATTTGAATTTATACATAATCCAACGCCCGAAGATAACGACAGAACCCTTGCGTCGTTAAAACCTCATTCTCTCATCGTAAACGCTACGGGCCTTGGAAAGGACGCGCCGGGTTCCCCTTTGACCGACCGCTGCGAATTTCCGCAGGACAGTCTGGTCTGGGAAATCAATTACCGCGGCGACTTGCGGTTCAAACGTCAGGCCGAATCGCAAGCGGCGGCGAAGCGTCTTCACGTGGAAGACGGCTGGATCTATTTCATCCACGGCTGGACCCAGGTGATCTCGGAGGTTTTCCACATTGAAATCGAGGGCGACCTGCTGGAGAACCTGAGCCGGATCGCCAAATCATAAAGCGAAAAGTCCCAAAGCGCCAAAACATAAGGAAAGAAGGGTAGTTATGAATCAATTTAACTGGGATAGTAGTTTTCTTGTAGACTTTGACTTAGAAAGCGGATTTTCCAAAACCGCCGTCACCTCAAAGCGCTATTTATCCAACATGAAAAATATGTTTGCAGATCAGGAGGAGGCAAAAAAAGTATTGGCTGCGGACGATCCCCTCATCTACGAATTTTACGAACTGGGCGGCCCGGAGAGGCCAGGGGACCTTTTATTCGGCACGACCATCGTCTATCCCGGAAAGGTCGGAGCGGAATATTTCATGACAAAGGGCCACTTCCACACCATTTTAGAGACCTCAGAGGTGTACTATACCCTCTCTGGCGAAGGATACATGGTTATGGAAAACCCGGAGGGGGAAACCTCGGAGGAACCTTTGTCAAAGGGCGCCGCTCTATATGTTCCGCGGCGTTACGCCCACAGGACCGTCAATACCGGCTCCGAGCCGCTGGTTCTGTTCTTTACCTTTCCCGCCGACGCCGGTCATGATTACGGTTCCATCGAATCGAAAGGCTTCCGTAAGATCGTACTGGAAAAGGACGGTAAGCCGTCCATCGTGAATAACCCGAACTGGTGACGAGCAGTTCATCACGATAACCCGAACTGGTAATGAAATCACCTATAACTGAACCGGTAATGGAGGCCGCTATGTCCAGTATAAGAACAATATCCGGGGAAATTCCCTCCCAAGAGCTGGGCTTCTGCCAGTGCCACGAGCATCTGATGATCCGCAAGGGAGTCCCTTATGAGGTAAACCCGGCGCTCTTTATGGATGACATCGAAAAAAGCAAACAGGAATTGCTTCAATACCGGGCCGCGGGAGGCCGCTCCCTGATCGACGCTCAGCCCATCGGCTGCGGCCGCATGGAATTCGCCCTTGGGGAATTGGCGGAAGAAACCCGGGTAAACATTCTGTGCTCCACCGGATTTCATAAGCTGTGCTTTTATCCGGAACGCCACTGGATCCATACATATTCCTCAGAAAAACTGGCAGATATTTATGTTCACGAAATCGAGAAAGGTATGTTCACCGGCTGTGATGCGGAGGAGCCCGGGGATTTTTGTTCTTTCAAGGCCAACATGATCAAGACCGCCCTGGACACAGAGGGGCTTACGGAAAGATACCGGCGTTTATTCGACGCCGCCATCGCGGCAAATCTAAAAACCGGCATTTCGATCATGATACACGTTGAGCGGGGCAGCGATCCTCTTCAACTGCTCGACTATATTACGGCACGGGGCGTACCCGCCGGTAAACTGATCTTTTGTCATCTGGACAGAGCCTGCGACGACATCGGCATCATCAAGAACCTGCTCTGCAAAGGCGTGTTTGTGGAACTGGATACCATAGGCCGCTTCAAATATCACAGCGACGAACGCGAGATCGAAATCATAAAGGAGCTTTTGGCGGCGGGATATCAGCGTCAGATCCTCTGTTCCCTGGACACCACCCGGGAGCGCATGCGCGCTTACACCCCAGACGCCGTGGGGCTGGACTATATTCTGAAAACCTTCATCCCGCTGATGCGGGATTCCGGCATAGCGGAAGAACAAATCCACAATTTCTTTTATGAAAACTGCATCAGCGCTTTGGAAATTTAGTATAACTGGAGGTCTTACCATGAACTTTGACCATATTTTAAAAGAAATCGAATCGAAAAAAATCGTACCGGTTGTAAAACTGGATAGAGCCGCCGACGCAAAACCGCTGGCGGAAACCCTCTGCGCCAGCGGCCTGCCGCTGGCGGAAATCACGTTCCGGACGGCTGCCGCCGAAGAATCCATCCGAATTATAGCGAAGGAATTTCCCGATATGCTGGTGGGCGCAGGCACCGTCGTAAACGAGGAGCAGGCAAGGAAAGCCCTCGACGCGGGCGCGAAATTTATCGTCTCTCCCGGCTTCAGCCGCAAGGTCACCGAATACGCTTTAAATCATGATGTGATGATCTTTCCGGGAATCTGTACGCCTACCGAATTGATGATGGCTCTTGAATACGATCTGCCGGTGGTGAAATTTTTCCCTGCAAAGCAGTACGGAGGGCTGGACACCATCAACGCTCTGTCCGCTCCGTTCCCCGGTCTGCGGTTCATGCCCACGGGGGGCATCAATCAGACCAACATCCTGGACTTCCTCGCTTCCGGCAAAATTATCGCCTGCGGCGGAAGCTGGATGGTGGCCGACAAGCTCGTCAATTCCGGCGATTTTAAGGAAATCGGACGTTTAACCGCCGAAGCCGTTGAATTGGTCAGGCGGTAAAGGCCGCATTTCCCATATCAGCCATTTCACATGTCTGATATTCCCCATGTTATAGAAGGAGCATTGCACATGAAAATACTTGTAACTCCCACTTCCATGCAGCCCGGCAAGGGCTCGGCGGCTCTGGAAGCGTTAAAGGCGTTCTCGAATGATTTAGTATTTAATACGACGGGAAAACCGCTGACAGAGGATGAGCTTCTCCCCCTGTTGAAGGATTGCGACGGATATATCGCCGGCCTGGATTTTATAACCGAAAATGTCCTCAAATCCTGCGGACGCCTGAAGGTGATCTCCCGCTACGGCGCCGGTTACGACCGGGTCGATATCGGCGCTGCAAAGACTTTATCCATCCCCGTGACCAACACGCCGGGGGTGAATGCGGAAGCCGTCGGCGAGCTGGCTTTCGGACTGATCCTGTCGGTTGCAAGAAAGATCCCTTATCTCAATTCAAGCCTTCGGGAAGGCGGCTGGGTCCGCTCCACCGGCATGGAGTTAAGGGGAAAAACCATCGGCATCATGGGCCTGGGAGCCATCGGCAAAGTCGTGGCCCGCTGTGCCGGAGGCTTTGACATGAAGGTCATGGCTTACGACCCCTATATAGATGAAGGGTATTGCAGAGACAACGCGATCAAACCAGGCGCTTTTGAGGAAGTTTTGGAGCAGTCGGACGTTATCAGCCTTCACCTTCCCCTCATCGATTCCACACTGCATCTGATCGACGCCTCTGCCATTGCAAGGATGAAACCCACCGCAATTCTTGTAAACACGTCAAGAGGCGGCATCATCGACGAGGACGCCGTCTATGAAGCGCTAAAAAACGGCAGGCTCGGCGGTCTGGCGCTGGACGCCTTTGAAATCGAACCCCCGGCGGGCTCGCCGCTCTTTACCCTGGACAACGTCGTAGCCACCCCTCATACCGGAGCCCATACAGCGGAAGCAATGGAGAATATGGCCAATTTATCCGTAAAAAATTTAATTGATGTGTTATCAGGAAACGATTGCCTTTATATTGTTAATAAATAAATCGCTCCTCCCACTATTTTGATTTTATAAAACAAAAAGAACTGTCATATTGCTGTTTGCAATATGACAGTTCTTTTTTACGCACTTAACCTCATTTGAGCCATCAAATGCCTGGTAGGTGCTATACGGGAAATCCCCAGCTTTAGCTGGATAGATTTCTTCCGTTTAGGAGAAGAAATGAAAAAGCGTTATCTAGCTTGACTATAATAGTAATGTCCAAGAGCGTTTGCGGTGAGTATGATGTCCATTACGGATTCCACGGTGACTGGGTCAGGCTGCGCCGCCCAGTAGGAATTTTTAACGGAAGACTCCGCGATGATCCTTACATTTTCCCTCGTGGGATTCACCTTGACGTCCTCCAGCGTAATGGGAAGCCCGACGCTCATGCAAAAGCCGATCACTTCATCGATCAGCTCTTTGGGTGCGTTTTCAGCTACCAGCTCGCAGATGGTGCCGAAAGCTACCTGCTCGCCGTGGAGCATTTTGCCTGCATCCGGAACAGCGGTGATTCCCTCGCAGACGGAATGAGCCGCCGCGCAGCCGGTATTTTCAAAACCCAGGCCGCTCATAAGGGTGTTTACCTCTATGATCGTTTCCAGGGCTTCCGTCACGCAGTGGTTTTCCGCCGCAAGCTTTGCCTTCAGACCGTTGGCGAGGAGATAGTCATAGCAGGCCTGTGCGATCACCATTGCCGTCTTTGTTCTCCTGAATTCCCCGGACTCGCCGGCTATGTAATTTGCGCTGTCCGACGCCGCGTTTGCTTTGGCCTCAAACACCGTCGCCAACGCGTCTCCCATGCCCGAGACGAGGAATCT
>DLFX01000164.1:0-147 GCA_002482405.1 Firmicutes bacterium UBA7709
AGGGAAGCCCTCTGTTGAGCCTCTTTATACCTTTGAGGACGCCGCGGATTCCGCTCAATACCTGGAACCAGTGTTATATGATCAGATGTACGACATCAATCCGGACGTCCGGGTCCGCTTCCGGGACGCGGGCCACATCCTGGGCTC
>DLFX01000164.1:266-1544 GCA_002482405.1 Firmicutes bacterium UBA7709
CCACGAGTCCAGCGCCGACAGCCTGGACCGGTTCTTCGATATTATTCTGAAAACCACAAGGCGCGGCGGCACGGTTGTAATCCCGTCCTTTGCCGTAGGCAGAACCCAGGAGCTGATCTACCATTTGAACATATTTTACGAAGAGCACAGGGAGCTGAAATCGGAACTGGATAAGATCATGGTTTATGTAGACAGCCCTCTGGCTACCAGCGCAACGGAAATATTCCGGAGGAACGCCCAGGTTTTTGACGATGAGACCCGGGAATACATCCTGAAAGGGGACAACCCCCTCGACTTTAAGAACCTGGTGTTTACAAGATCCAGCGACGAGTCCAGGGAGCTCAACTTCAACCCCGCCCCCAAGATCATCATTTCAGCCAGCGGTATGTGCGACGCGGGGAGGATCAAGCATCATCTGAAGCACCATCTCTGGGACCCGAAATGCAGCGTTGTGTTCGTCGGATATCAGGCGGAGGGAACTCTGGGAAGATCCATTGTCAACGGAGATAAAGACGTCAGCATTTTCGGCGAGAAGATACACGTCAATGCGGAAATATACAATCTGGAAGGGTTTTCCGGCCATGCGGACAGGGACGATCTGCTGGACTGGCTTTCATCATTCCTGACTCCGCCGAAGAAGGTCTTTCTGGTTCACGGAGAGGAAGGCTCGAAAAAGGCCTTTGCGGCTACCGTCAAGGAGGCCCTGGGTTATGACTGCACCGTNNCCGTGGTGGAGGACGTGTCGGAATTCGATCTGGATTCGGATGTGCTGCTCAGCATCGAGGATACGCGAAACGGGATCGCGAACCAGGAGCAGTTGATGAAGCTGAAAGACAGGCTGTCCAGGGTCCACGGGGATCTGGAAGCCATCATGTACAATGCACACCTTGCCGTGGACAGCGGAACGACCCAGGAAAAGGTCGACGAGATATCCAATATCATTCTCGAACTGGATAAGAGCACCCTTAAACTTGGAACGGCTGTGGCAAAGCAGGATATCACAGAATGACCCTGGCCGGTCNNNNTAGAGCAGCATAATGAGGTATCATAATGAAAAATACCATTGTAATCGGCATCGCCGGAGGAACCGGATCGGGGAAGACCACCCTGATCAACGAGATTCGAAAGGAGTTTCACGATGAAATCGCCATATTGAGCCATGATTTTTACTATAAGGAGCACAGCGATCTTCCGTTTGAAGAGCGGGAAAAGCTCAATTACGACCATCCGAACGCCTTCGAAACGGATCTGATGATCGAGCATATCAGGCAGATGAAG
>DLFX01000164.1:1558-1751 GCA_002482405.1 Firmicutes bacterium UBA7709
TCACAACAGAAAAGCCGAGACGATCAGGGTGGATCCTTCCAAGGTGATCATCGTAGAGGGGATCCTGATCTTTGAAAACAAAGAGCTGCTGGACCTGTTCGACATCAAGGTGTTCATCGATACGGACTCCGACGTCAGGATCATCCGGCGGATTCTCCGGGACGTTCGTGAACGTGGAAGGAGCCTGGACTCG
>DLFX01000164.1:1773-3156 GCA_002482405.1 Firmicutes bacterium UBA7709
AACCCAGCAAGAAGAACGCCGATATCATCATTCCGGAAGGCGGGTATAACAGTGTGGCCCTGGAGATGCTGAACGACCGGATCAAAAATCTTTTAAAAATAGGCGAAAAATAAAAGATTGTATTAAAAATAAGATTCCTGTCTCAATTTTGTTTCCTTCCCGAAGAATCTTTGCTATAATAATAGTCGGGAAAAAGCCAAAATGAAGAATGGGAAGAAATTAAGGGGCTGAATGCGTTTCTAGTTTGATTCCCGGCAAAAAACGTTTCAGCCCTTTCTATCTAGTGGGTGCAGCCACTATTTTAGGAGGCAAAAAATGTCTTTATTGAAAGAAATCGCGCCGAGCGTACAGCAGGTGGCGGAGGCAATTGCCATAGCTGTCGGAGTTGAGGTTGAAATCGTTGACAATAAGCTTACCATTGTCGGAGGAACATCGGTTTATACTCAGCGGATCGGACAAAAGGAAGAGGCAGGAGAAATTGACGGAAATTATCTATATGCCCGGGTCCTCCGGACAGGCAATACGGAAAATATAGCGGACGCCCAGAACGATATCACCTACGGCACGTCGGTGGATGAGTTCGGAAGCTTCGAGCTTGCGGAAATCTGTACCCCCATCAAGGTGGACGACCAGATTATCGGAATCATCGGGCTCGTCGCTTTAAATGAAAATCAGAGGTCGATTCTTTTGGACAAGAACAAGAATATGGTGACCTTTGTTGAAAAGATGGCGGATCTCCTCGGCGCCAAAGCGGTGCAGAAGCGGGCGCTGAACAACGTGGAGCTCAGCGTGAGCGAAATGCACACTGTCCTGGAAACCACCCACGAAGGAATTTTTGCCATCGACGGCCGAGGCTACATAAAGCACTGCAATTATGCGGCGGAAGAGCTGTTTAAAACGACGAAAGGCGATATCGTCGGAAGTCACATCAGCAAGTTCATGCGCGGCACTCCGGCGCTGGAGGTGCTGCGGTCGGGGAACGGCTATACGGAGAATGAAGAGGTGTATTCCAACGAACGGGGCGGATTTCACCTGATCGTTACCGCCAAGCCGTTTTTTACAGATAAGACGGTGGCCGGCGTGGTCATTTCCTTCCGGGATATCGAGGAGGCCCAGAAGCTGGTTTACAACATCAATACCAGGGCGCTGAAATATACCTTTGACGATATCATGGGAGAGAGCGAAGCCATCAGAAGGGCGAAAAACCAAGCGCTTCTCACTTCGAGAGGAAACTCCACCGTGCTGGTCACAGGGGAAAGCGGAACCGGGAAGGAAATGTTCGCAAAGGCCATCCATTACGCCAGCGCCAGGGCCAAAGGCCCCTTTGTCACGGTAAACTGCGGCGCTATTCCGGAAAACCTTCTGGAAAGCGAGTTGTTCGGC
>DLFX01000164.1:3194-3571 GCA_002482405.1 Firmicutes bacterium UBA7709
ACGATCTTTCTCGATGAAATCGGAGACATGCCGTTACATCTGCAGGTAAAGCTCCTTCACGTACTTCAGAATATGCGCTTCGAAAGAGTCGGAGGCAACAAGGTCATCATCGTCGACGTCAGAGTCATCGCTGCGACCAACAAGGATCTGGAAGCCATGATCAAGGGCGGAACGTTCCGGGAAGACCTCTATTACCGCCTGAGCGTTATCCCTCTCGTCATACCGCCCCTTCGGGGAAGGCGTTCGGATATCCGGCTCCTGATGTACCATTTCCTGAACAAGTACAATACCTTTATGAATAAGAAGATCATCGGATTTACCGATGAGGTGGAATACATTTACGAAAACTACGACTGGCCGGGAAATGTCAGAGAGCT
>DLFX01000153.1:0-3032 GCA_002482405.1 Firmicutes bacterium UBA7709
ATGACGGAATGGTATTTCGCATAGCTGTCGGAGGCCTCCAGAAGAGAGAGCACTTCGCTCACCGCTCCTTCCAGCTTGACTTCTTCCACATCGGAGATTGTCGGCGGCTTCATGGGAAGGATTTCCGACTTGGTATAGCGCTGAATATCCTTCAGCTTATAGATGTCGCGGCCGAAGATGAAGGAGTAGGATACGCCGGCCTTCCCGGCGCGGCCGGTTCTGCCGGTCCTGTGGACGTAATACTCCTCGTCGTTGGGGATATCATAGTTGAATACCGCTTCGATATCGTTGACGTCGATTCCTCTTGCCGCAACGTCTGTGGCGACCAGGATCTCGATCATGCCCTTTCTGAACTTTGTCATGACCCGGTCCCGCTCCGACTGTTTCATATCGCCGTGAAGGGCTTCCGCGGAATAACCGCGGGTCTGAAGGGCGCTGGTCAGCTCATCAACGCGCTTTTTCGTGTTGCAGAAGACCAGTCCGAGCTTTACGTTTTTAGCGTCGATGAGACGGCAGAGCAGCTCTGTCTTGGAGCTTTCCCGTACCTCCAGATAATATTGATCTATGCTTGGAATGGTCAGCTCTTTATGAACGGTTTTGATCAGCACGGGATCCTTCTGGTAAAGGTTGGTCAGATCCATGATCTCCTTCGGCATCGTCGCGGAAAACAGCAGCGTCTGCCTGTCCGAGGGAATATCCGCAAGGATCGTGTCGATATCCTCCCGAAAGCCCATATTCAGCATCTCGTCCGCCTCATCGAGGATGATCATCCTGAGGTTTTCCATCTTCAGGGTATGCCTTCTCATATGGTCCATGACTCTTCCGGGAGTGCCGATGATGACCTGGGGCCTGCCTTTTAAAGCCATGATCTGCCGGTCGATGGACTGACCTCCGTAAATGGGAAGGATCTTAACTCCCTTCTTGAATTTGCAGACGTTTTTCAGCTCTTCCGAGACCTGTATGGCGAGCTCACGGGTAGGGCAGAGCACCAGGACCTGCACGCCTGCGATATGGGGATCCAGCATTTCAATTGCGGGTATGCCGAAAGCGCAGGTCTTTCCGGTTCCTGTCTGCGCCTGGCCGATGACGTCTTTTCCTTCAAAAATCGGAGGGATTGCTTTTGACTGTATCGGGGTTGCTTCCTCAAAGCCCATTTCGTTCAAAGCCTTCTGAACTTCATGGGACAGATTCAATTCTTTAAAAATTATGTTTTCCATTGATTTTCCTTANNTCCCTGTTTTTTATGCAGAACAATTAATTGTAAACTAAAAGACAAAATTATGCAAGGAAAACAAAACGGGGTGGAGGGGATTGAAGGGAGATGTTCACGCCCACATTGGACTTATTAAAAAAACTCACCAAAAAATGGTGAGTTTTTAGTTATAAATTTGTTATAAATCAGTCGATCTTACAGGCTGGGGCTCTTTAATTTAATGGGCTTGCATTTGATCAGCTTTCCGTAGCCTTTCTTTCCGAGGAACTCGCCGTCTTTATAAACGAGGGTGCCTCTGCTGTAGGTCGCTACCGGATATCCCTTTACGCTGACGCCTTCCCAGATCGTATGATCGAGGTTGCCGTGCATCTCACTGTTTTTGATGGTTACGTTCTTCTTCGGGTCATAAATTACGATATCCGCGTCAAGACCCGGAACCAGAGCGCCCTTCAGATGATCCAGTCCGAACAGCTTGGACGGGTTGGTGGCGCAGAGCTCAACGGCCTTGTTGAAGGAAATTCTGCCCTTGTTGGCTTCTGATAACACGTAAGGATACATGTTTTCAATTCCTGCACACCCATTGGGGATCGTAGTGAAGTTACCCGGCTTTCCATCCTTGGTTTTGATTCCCCAGTCTTTTTCCGCCTGGGTGAATGGGCAGTGGTCGGTGGCGATGGTGGCGATGTCTCCCGACTGGATGGCCTCCCAGATCGCGTCCTGAGATTCCTTGCCCTTCATCGGAGGCGAGCATACGAAATCTCTGCCGCGCTCTCTCTTGTATACTTCCTTAGTGAAGTATAAATACTGAGGGCAGGTTTCCGCAAAGATCGGATAGCCCTCATCCCTTGCCTGTTTAACGGCTTCGACGCCCTGCTTATCGGCCAGATGGACGATATAGAGGGAAGTTCCCGCCATCTTTGCGAGATTGATGGCCCTGACGTCAGCTTCGCCTTCCACGTTCTCATTCTTGGACATGTAATGCCACCATGCGTCTGTCTTACCTTCNNGTCCGCCAGATACTGCTTAATCAGAACGTTGTTTACTTCTCTGTTTTCCGCATGGACTCCCACCAGTGCGCCGATCTTGGAAGCTTTCTGAAGGACCTGATAGAAGGAGCCGTCGTCTACACCGAAATCATAGACCATAAATACCTTGAAGGAGGGAATACCGAACTTGAGAGCGTCCTCCATGGAATCCAACAGCTCGGGTGTCGTAACGTCGCAAACTCCGATATGGAAAGAGTAATCAACCGCAGCGTCGGGAGCGGCGAGAGCGTCTCTCCTCTTTATGGAGTCCAGCATGTTTTCACCCTGTGCCTGCAGTACGAAATCAAAGACTGTTGTAGTTCCTCCGCAGGCCGCCGATCTGGTGCCGGTGTAATAGTCGTCGGATGAGATGGTTCCGCCGAAGGGCATTGCAAGATGGGTGTGCCCGTCAATTGCACCGGGGAGCACCAGTTTGCCTTTTGCATCTACCACTTCCGTACCCTTTAAGGGTTTGATGTTCTGGCCCACTGAAATGATTTTACCGTCTTTCACGGCGAGATCAGCTTTGAAAGTTGATTCTGCGGTAACGATGGTACCGTTTTTGATTAACAGATCCAATTTACAAACCTCCTTTTTTTGAACGCCATGCATTCATCTTTGATGTCAGATAGCAAAAGCCCTTGGGTCTCAAGGGCTCCGCTCATTATTTAAATAGATTTATTGGATACAAACTTTTCATAAGCAATCGTTTTCCGATTACCTTTCCGTCATAGCTGCTTCTTCCTTCTCATCGATATAGGAATTCATAGCAAAGGCCGGCACCTTCATCAGGA
>DLFX01000153.1:3080-3221 GCA_002482405.1 Firmicutes bacterium UBA7709
CCGCCCTTATACAGGAATACGGTGTTTCCAAGAAGCGGTAAGATAAACGCTGCTATCCATGCGATGATTGCGGCCCAGTTTACTCCGCCCCTGTACCAATACCTTCCCTGATCCCCGGCAAACAAAGCGGCTACGTCGATT
>DLFX01000153.1:3251-3420 GCA_002482405.1 Firmicutes bacterium UBA7709
CGGCAACAGGCGCCAGGATGGTGCCATAGTTATTCAGCCAGGTAAAGATATACGCGGCTCCCGAACCATAGATCCACCAGGGCTGGAATACGAAGCAGGCGATAATACAGGTGATGACAACACCCTTTTTGTAAGAAATCCTTTTCGGGCTCAGATTGCTGAATCCGTT
>DLFX01000061.1:0-1351 GCA_002482405.1 Firmicutes bacterium UBA7709
CTTCTTGATGGCGCTCCGAGCCGACTGCTTTTCAAGCACTTCCTTGCCGTATGCGGCGCCAAAGGAGATCAAATCGGGCCACGCCTTTCTCAAATAGGGCACTCCCCCGATATGGTCATAGTGGGTATGGGTCAGTATCACATAATCAAGAGGTCTCCCGTCCAGCTCTCTCCTGATATTCTCAGCCAGCGCCTCGCCGCAGTATGCCATGCCGCAGTCGATCAGAGCCGTTTTTTCCGAGCCGGAAACGAGCAGGGCCTCTCCTCCCATGCCTGCGGTCACCCGCTTGATCCCTCCGGCAAACTCAAACCTTTCTCTTTCCTCTTCTCCTTCTATTCTCTCTATCTTTCTTTCCATTTTTTTCTCTTTATCCATACCTTTATCCATCTCTTTTTCAGCCCTGGTTCCAATCGCAATCCTTATGTAGTGAATCGTCATTGCAATCAGCAAAACGAGGCCGAAATACCCCTCCAGAGGCAGGGCGACGGCTATGATCTCCGCGAAGCCGAACAGGCTGAGAAAAAATCCGACGACCGCTGCCAGGAGGATGATTCGCTTCTTATAGCTGTTTTCCTTTATCTTTGTAGTAAATCCGTAGAAGTTGCTGGTGGCCGATGAATAGACCGCAAACAGCAGCAAAACCGCATAGATCCAACGAACCGGGCCCGGCAGTTTTCCGGAAAGAGCCAGGATGGGCAGCACGCTTGCCGAGGATAAGCCCGCATCCGTAAGCATGGAAAGCGTCATGAACAGGGCCGCAAGTCCGAGGATCAGCCCTCCCAGCGCAGCGCCGGCCAACGCGGACCGATAGGATTTTGCCCTTTGGGCGCTGCTGGCCATGATGGGAATACCGGCCAGCAATTTGTACGAAATATAGATCATCGCGGACGCGCACCAGTTCGGCGTCATGGGGCTGATCTTCCATTCCGGTTCAATCCCGGAAGGCGGCAGATCTCCGAGGATGATCACCCCGCATACGAAAAGCACGATCACAAGCAGAACGGGAATGATATATTTAAAATACTTTGAAATCCGTTCAAAACCACCCAGGATGGTGGCGATGACCATCAGCATCAGGATAACGCCGCCAAAGGCCCGGTGCAGCCCGAACTGCTCCTGAAACAGCGCTCCCCCCGCCGCGGCCATGACCACATACACAAGAAACAGGATCGCCGCCGTAATGGAGCCGAAGATATTTGCAAGGCGCTTATTTTCAAAGGGCATGATGATTTTTCCGATATCGGTGGATTCGACTGAGTGGCTTATCTTCACCGTCATCATGCCAAACAGGATAAAAAGAATCGTGACAGCCAGCACCGCCGGATAGCTCTTTTCTCCGAAAACACCGAAA
>DLFX01000061.1:1366-5174 GCA_002482405.1 Firmicutes bacterium UBA7709
TGAGAGTGCCGACATAAAGAAAAGCAATATTTACCGCTGAGATCTTATACCCGCTCATCGGACACAGCCCTGCTTTCTTTCACCTCACCCAGGGTAAACACCACAAGGCCCGCCCAGATGATGGCGAAGGTCAGCAGCTGGATCTTATCAAAGGGCTCGTGATATACAAAAATACCCAATAGCAAAGTGATGGAAGGCGATATATACCCCAGGATCCCGATGGTGATCAGGTTGATCCTGTTGGCTCCCATGGCAAAGAGCATCAGCGGCGTTCCGGTCATGAGGCCTGCCAATGCCAGCAGTATCCATTGAGCAGGCGTCCCGTGGGCTGCCGCCCCCCTTCCGGTCAGCTCAAAGTAAAGGATCACGATGAGAGCCAGAGGCGACATCAGTATCGTTTCCCACAGAAGGGATAAGACCGCCTCCATCTGCAGCTTCTTCTTGATCGCCGCGTAAGACGCCCAGGTAAAAGCCAGCATTAAAGCGACCAGCGGAANNAAATCAGCATGACGGCGACGCCTGCAAACGCGGATAGAATCGCCGCCAGCTTATACTTGTTCAGCTTTTCTTTAAAAAACAGGATTCCAAAGATACAGACGATCAAAGGATCGATGTAATAACCGATGGAGGTTTCCAGAATGCGCCCATTGCTGACCGCCCAGATATAGGTTCCCCAGTTCACTGAGATCACGGCGCCCGCGGCCAGCAACGTCAGAAGCGTGCCCTTATCCTTCAGCGGTTTCAGGATGTCCTCCCGCCGGTAAAATATAAGTGCAAGAATCAGGGCAAATCCGGAAGCAAGCAGAATCCTGTAAAACAGGATCAGCAGCGGATCGATGGGCTCCAGGGATTTCCAATAGATCGGTAAAAATCCCCATAACAGAGAGGAAAGGATTGCAAATGCAACCCCTTGCTCGTGTTCATTTATTTTATTGAATCGTTTCAAATCTACACCAACGTTTCTGTGAGCAACTGGTTATTGATCGCCTCACCCGGCGGAACGATGGGCGCTACGTTTTCATCAATGAAAATTTCGCACGCGATCACGGTTCCGGTGGCGGAGTTTTTGGCTGTTTCCAAAGCTTTCTTCAAGCTGTCGCGATCCTTTACCAGGCATCCGGTAAGTCCAAACGCTGATGCTAGTTTATCATATTCTATGACATCTGGCAAATCCGTTGCCGAATATCTTTGATCAAAAAACAATTTCTGCCACTGCCGCACCATTCCCAGCGTGTGATTTTTGACTACGATGGTGGTGATGGGAAGCTTCTGCGCCGACACCGTCGCCAGCTCGTTCAGGTTCATACGGAAACTGCCGTCGCCGCTGATGTGGATCACTCTTTTGTCCGGATTTCCCACCTGCGCGCCGATGGCGGCTCCGAGGCCGAATCCCATAGTCCCCAGGCCTCCGGACGTGATGAACGTCCTTGGTTTTCTGAAGGGCCATTTCTGGGCGGTCCACATCTGATGCTGGCCTACGTNNGCATATGATTGCGTCATCGCCCATCACCTCATTGACGGTTTCAAACAGGACATCGGAGTTCAGCGCGTTCGCCGCATTCCCGCCGCCCTTCCTTTTCTTTTTCTTCTTCCATGAGGCGATCCTTTCATGCCATGCCTCTCGTTCCGACCGCTCCACCAGCGGAATAAGCGCCTGAAGCGCGCTCTTCACATCGCACTTCGCGCAGTAGTCATACCTTACGTTCTTTCCGAATTCGGCCGGATCGATATCGATATGTATGACCTTTGCTCCCTTTGCAAACCTCGTGGCGTCTCCTGTCACGCGGTCGCTGAACCTTGCGCCGACAGCGAGAACCAGGTCGCTGTGGTGAACCGTCATATTGGCTTCCCTTTGCCCGTGCATTCCGACCATACCAAGGGACAGGGGATTTCTTCTGTCAAAGGACCCCATGCTCATCAGGGTGGTGATCACCGGTATGTTGGTTTTTTCCGCAAATTCGGTCAGTTCCTCCGACGCGTCCGCGATGATTACGCCGCCTCCGGCATAGATGACCGGCCGTTCCGCGGCATTGATTTCCTTTGCGATGGTGCGAATGGCTTCCATATCCGCGGGAGGGCAGCAGCAATCGGCGCCCGCCGGTTCGCAGGGCGTGTATTCGCCGAGCTCTACCATAAGATCCTTGGGAACGTCCACCAGAACAGGCCCCGGACGCCCGCCGGAGGCGATCCGAAACGCGTTACGAATGTTCGGAGCCAGCTCATCCACCGTTCTGCAGAAGAAGCTGTGCTTCGTGATCGGCAGAGTGATGCCGACGATATCGACCTCCTGAAAGGAGTCCTTTCCGATCATGTTGAGAGGGACCTGCCCGGTAATAACCACCATAGGGCTGGAATCCATATACGCGGTGGCGATTCCTGTCACCGTATTCGTTGCGCCTGGCCCGCTTGTGGCAAAGCAAACGCCGACCTTCCCGGTGGAACGGGCATAACCGTCCGCGGCATGGGTAGCCCCCTGCTCATGGCTGGTTAANNCTGTCCGTATAGTCGTAAAGAGCGTCGTATAGAGGCATGATCTGCCCTCCCGGATATCCGAATATGGTATCCACCTTCTGCTCCAACAGACATTCCATTATGATTTGAGATCCCTTTAACTGCATGATTTCACCTGTTTCTATTTTTCATCATTCCATGAATACATCTTTCTCAGTTCTTTTCCTACTTTTTCGAGCTCATGCTCCGACTTGATCCTTCTGGTTGCCTGGAAGTGCGGACGGCCAACCTTGTTCTCGGTGATCCAGTTCCTTGCGAAAGTTCCGTCCTGGATCTCGGAGAGCACCTTCCTCATCTCTTTCTTAGTATCCTCGGTGATGATCCTCTTTCCTACTTCATAGTCGCCGTATTCCGCGGTATCGGAAACGGAATACCGCATGTAGGAGAAGCCGCCCTGATAGATCAGATCGACGATGAGCTTCATCTCATGAATGCATTCAAAATATGCGTTTGCCGGATCATATCCGGCCTCCACAAGGACTTCAAATCCCGCCTGCATCAGAGCGGTGACGCCGCCGCAGAGGACTGCCTGTTCGCCGAAGAGATCGGTTTCCGTCTCCTGCCTGAAGGTGGTTTCCAGAACGCCCGCTCTGGACCCGCCGATGCCGGCCGCATACGCAAGGCCGATGTCATGGGCTTTGCCGGAAGCGTCCTGATGAACCGCGATGAGGCAGGGAACGCCTTTTCCTGCGAGATATTCGCTTCTGACCGTGTGTCCCGGTCCCTTAGGAGCGATCATGATCACGTCCACGTCGGCGGGCGGTACGATCTGCTGAAAGTGAATATTAAAGCCGTGGGCAAAGGCCAGGACCTTGCCTTCCGTAAGGTTCGGCTTAACGCTGTTGGCATAAATGTCGGCCTGCTTCTCATCCGGTACCAGCATCATGATGATATCCGCAGCCTTTGCCGCCTCTGCCGCAGTGGCAACCTTCAAGCCTGCCGCTTCCGCGTCTTTCCAGGACCTGCTGCCTTCGTACAGTCCAACGACCACTTTGACGCCGCTCTCCTTCAGGTTTAACGCATGTGCATGTCCCTGGCTGCCGTAACCGATAATCGCAACGGTCTTCCCGTCTAATAATGCCAGATTACAATCACCTTGATAATAAATTTTTGCCATTTTTCATTCACTCCTTTGTATATAACAGCTAATTTGTAACGATTTTATTTGTTGGATCAACACAAATTACCTAAAATTTTATATTAATATATTGTACTCCCCGATTCGGTCTCAGTCAAGGATTATAAAGGGAATTTCAGAATTTCGAAATTTTCGGAAAAAGTGGCGATATTTCCTCTC
>DLFX01000061.1:5210-5690 GCA_002482405.1 Firmicutes bacterium UBA7709
TCCCCTCCTTGATTTCCAAGGAAAAGGAATATCACAATAATGATAAGTAACCAGCTTCCGCCGCCGAACCCGTTGTTGTTGTCAAAGCAGTCGTCTCTATTGCCGCCGCCAAACCCTCCAAATATGTTCGTACCTCCGCAGAGCAGGAATACGATTATGATGATGGGAAGCCAGTCTCCAAAGCCCCAGTCATCGTCGCGATTCGAGCAATTACAGTCATCACGTCTGAAATCCCGGTCCATGCATTTAAAATCATCGCCCACCTTATATACACCTCCAAGTATTTTAACAATGCAATTCGTATATAATATGAGCCCCTGCCGTATTGTGTGCTATCTTATTTTTTCAAGGAGCGCCAGCATGTCGTCGGGCAACGGCGCTTCCAGCTCCAGAAAACGGCCGGTTACCGGATGCCGGAAGGACAGATACCTTGCGTGGAGCGCCTGCCGGTCGATGAGCCACATAGAGGCCTCCCCGTAC
>DLFX01000105.1 GCA_002482405.1 Firmicutes bacterium UBA7709
CCCGTGGCCTGAAGAAAGTGCCGATTTAATGGAATTCAGACAGGCATGCCGCCCCGAACTCAAAACTTCGCCGTGGATGCAGATGGCGCCGTCGCTGATCCAACTGAAACGGACATGAGCCGTTGTGCCGTTGAAGAAGGAAAGTCTCTCGATCACATGATCCGACTGGTCGACGGCCTGGCGGACGCCGTCCCACCGTTTTCGTGAGTCGAGAGAGAGGAGATCCCTGAAGCGGCGTCCCACGGTCTTGTTGAGGCCGAGAAGCTCGCCGAATGACCTGTTCGCATGGGTGACGCTGCCTGACAGATCAATCTGTACGAAGGCACCGTCAGCCGAGGGAAAGCCTCTGGACACAGTCACTGTTCTTCATCCTTTAGGATCAACCGCAAAGCCGTGTCGCTCAGAGCGCGGGTCTGCAGGTGTTTGGACTCAATCATGCAGGCAAGTATGAAGGAGAAGTGCTCGAGCGTCTGCGTCATAGTCTGATCGACCGATCGGGGCACATGATCCGCCAGGCACAGAGCGCCGATTGCGTATGAGCCTTCGATCAGNNCGGATAAATGGATTATCGGTCACAAGCGGATTGGTGGCAAAGTCCGGATCCCTGCAGGCATCCCGCACTACAAAAACGCCCTTGCCCATAATAGTTCGCCGGCAGAATGCATGCGATCGGCTGGTTTCCGAGAGGTCTATGCCCACCGAGGCCCTGAACACCTGTCGATTGTTGTCGATGATCGAAAAGAATGCCATCGGTACACGGAAATATTGCGCCACCGTGCCGACCAGTTCGCAGTGAATTTTCTCCGGGCCCTCATTTAGTATTCCGAGCCGGCTGAGACAGGCCTGCCGGTCGTTTTCGGTGATTTTCTCATGCTCGAGGGGGGCTCTGCCGGTGCGCATGAACTGCCTTTCTGCCGTGCGACGTTTCTTTTGACCGAGTCCCGCCGGTCGGGCGAAATATTGCGGAAGATGTGCGGGCGGCCTGCGAAAAATTTCGATTGTTTACTGTTTGATCTGTTTGACTTTCAGGTACGCGGATACCACCACTTCAGTGGCTGTTAGGACCGGCGACATCTGCTTGTGAACATCCCGGATGATGTCGAGCGCACGTTGCTCCCTGGCTCTGCGCCGTGCGATCGTGAGCGCGCAGTTCAAGGCGGCCTCAAGATCTGAATAGTTTTCCGAGCAGGCGCCCATGCTGGTAAGGGCGTGTTCCAATGCCGTCTCAACAGCATTGATCGCGCCCGTATTCAGGTCAGTATCAAAATACGGGTCATCCCGTCCCGCTTCCCTCGTCGGATATCTGTTTACCATGGCGCCTCGCTCCTGCGATCACCGTCTCCCTCCGACCGGAAGGAGAACGACCCTGTCCGATCTGTAACCTCCAATCTAGTCAAGCGCGTAACCCAATGGTCAAAAAAGGTCGTCACGATCCTGGCGGCGCAGTGGCAAACAGCAGGCGATGCGGCCCTGTGCAGCATGTGAGACAGGCCCGGCATCGCCGAGACTAGGGCGGACACGCCCGTAAGTCACAGGGGGTGAGGCTGACCCGCAATCCCCCGGCCAACGATTTTAGGGAGATCCGCAAGGCCGTCGATGCATCCGGCGGCTGTCTGTCTCACCCAGAGCTTTCTGATCTTGTTATAAACAGAGGAGAGCAGCTGGCGGAGAGGAAGGGATTCGAACCCTTGATCCCGATCTCTCGAGATAACGGTTTTCAAGACCGCCGCATTCGACCGCTCTGCCATCTCTCCGCGGCAAAAGTAAGGGTTGAATACATTTCAACAAAAATAATTTTAATTAAAGCCCTGAACCTGTATCCGTTGGGGTTATACTTCCCCTAACTCCATCAGTTTTTCAAACACGGTTTCATATTCCTGATTGCAGGTGAAATAAGATTCCATTGCTTTTTTATACTGCGCTTCCACTTCCACAAATTTGTTTTTATCCGCATATATCTCAGGAAGGCCCAGTTGTGTTTCCAACAATGCTTTTTCTTTAGTCAGCTTTGCCAGTTGTTCTTCCAGTTGTTTAAACCGGTTCTTCAGTTTCTGAACTTCTTTTTTTTGGTCGCGGTCGGGCGATGATACCACCGGCTTCTTCACCTGCGTGTGATCTGCTGCCGCTTTCACCGGCTCAGGCTTGGGTAGGGTGGCGGCCACTGATGCGGCTTTTTCCCTGCGGGTTTTCCAATCTTCCCATTCTGCATAATTTCCTTTACCCTCACGCACTTTATGCTCGTCAATTTCCCATATTTTATTGGCAATGCGGGAGATGAAATAGCGGTCGTGACTTACAATAATCAAACTGCCCTCATATTTATTCAATGCCTCTACCAGTAAATCCACCGAATGGATGTCGAGGTGGTTGGTCGGTTCATCGAGCATCAGGAAATTCGCTTTGCTGGCAATAGTTTTGGCCAGGGCAACCCGAGCTTTCTCTCCACCACTCAACACCTTGATTTTTTTGTCTACATCATCACCGCTGAACAGGAATGCTCCAAGCAAGGCGCGTAACTCCAGATCATTTTTTCCGCTGCGCGCTTCCTTCATTTCGTCGAGGATGTTGTTATCCATATTGAGGGCTTCCAGCTGATGCTGCGCGTAGAAAGATTCTACCACGTTGTGCCCCCAGATGCGTTCCCCTTCAAAAGGTTCCACACCCGCAATGATCCGCAGTAATGTCGTTTTACCCTTACCGTTAGCACCAATGAGCGCAATTTTATCACCGCGTTCTATTTCGGCGGCGGCATCCTGCAAAATCTCTACATCTTTAAAACTTTTATTGATATGCTTCAGGGTAACAATGGTTCTTCCCGGCTGGCGATCGATACTGAAATTGATGCGCATGTTGGGCCTCTCCAGTTCCACATCTTCTATGCGTTCCAGTCTGTCGAGGCGCTTTACAATACTTTGTGCCTGGGCGGCCTTGCTGGCCTTGGCCTTAAAGCGCTCCACAAATCTTTCCTGCTGACGAATATAATCCTGCTGGTTTTCGTAAGCCTTTTTTTGCAGGTCAATCCGCATGGCCTTTTCCTGCTCGTAAAAAGAGTAGTTGCCTGAATAAAAATGCAGTTCCTGCTGGTACAGCTCCACAATTTTTGTCACCATACGATCCAGGAAAAAACGGTCGTGGGAAATAATCACTACAGCACCCTGATAATGACTCAAATATTTTTCCAGCCATTCAATACTGGGCAAATCCAGGTGGTTGGTAGGCTCATCCAACAACAATACATCCGGTTGTTGTAAAATCATTTTCGCCAACAACACACGCATCCTCCAGCCTCCGCTGAATTTTTTATACGGTTTCTGCAAATCGGCATTGGCAAAACCCAATCCCTGCAGTATTTCTTCTGTTTTGTGGTGAATGCTGTAACCATCCAGCACATCCATTTCATGCAGTTTTTCCGCATAGGTTATGGCAAGCGCTTCGTCTCCGGTTTTTTCCAGTTCATGCCCCAGCATCTCCAATTCCTTCTCAAGTTGTTTAACGCGCTCAAAGGCACCCAGGGCAACTTCAAGAATCGAATCCTCAGTATCAAATCCCAGCAAATCCTGATGCAGAAAGCCTATGGTGGTTTCGCGGCCTTTTTCTACCTGGCCCGCAGAAGGTGTATACTGACCGGTAAGCACTTTAAACAAAGTAGA
>DLFX01000231.1 GCA_002482405.1 Firmicutes bacterium UBA7709
GCCGGTAGTCAGAACCTTTTTTCCTTTCCAGGCTTCCACAGGCTGACGCTTGCAGGCTTCTATCAGCTCCGCCACCTGCTTTGCATGCTCGGCTTTATCCATAAAGTATCCGCTTTTTATCACCGCGCTGCGCTGCGCAGGGCTGATCAGGTGGGGATACCGGGCCGCGATCTCCGTAAATTCCCGCATCACCTTCCGATGCAGGTTATAGACGCCGATGGCGTTTATCAGCTTTTCATCAGTGATCGTACTGCCGCTGATTTCCTCCAGGCGGGTGCGTATTTTCCTGTACTGGCTTGTTAAAAATTCCACGCCTGCTTCGGTCTTTCGGTTCTGAGGATGGATCACAGGGATGACCTCGACGTTTTTAACCCCCACCTTCCAGTTCTGAGTCATACATTTCAGCGTATCGCACAACGCCGGAATCATCACGGCGGACAGCTGGTCAAAGGTTCCTTTTAGTCCGAGTTCCAGACTGGTCTGGACCACGGAGCAGTAAAAGGCGGGAAAATACTTCTTCGCTTCGGAAATCCGTATGTTTTCAGATCCCCAGATGCCGAAGGTCAGCATACCCGCCGCGTAGGCCAGTTCCTCAGGGCAGTAATAGGTAAGACATCCGACCGCCTTTTTCCCTGACCCGCAGGCGGCGTCAAGCTGGGCTTTGGGATTTTCCGCAACAGCGGTAAACGAGTCCAAGTAATTCTTAATTTCCTGCATTTCAGTTCCCCTCCTTCGATTTGTTTGCAGTCATGACCTCATAAAGTCCCTGAACGCGCGTGTCGTATTGGGCTTCTGAAAAGTTTCTCGGGTCGGCCTGATCACCGTCAAAGGTTATGGTGGGTACGCCGGCCTCCTCCCGGATTCGGCGCTCGATCTCGGGCATGATCCCGCTCCAGAGCTTGCAGCTTCTATTCGTATGTATGACGGCGCCTTCGATCCCGTTTCGCTTCGCGAGATCTGTACGAAGCTTCGCCGCATTGTCAAGGCTTATGCAGTTGGGCACATTGGAGTAGGCGGCGGCCAGTTCATTCATATTTTCATATATGAAACCGAAAGCAGGTCCGTATACCGTGGCGACTACGTTCATTCCGTAGTCCTTCAGCGCACTGTAGGTATGCCGCAGGTGGGGCCAGCAGGCGATTCCCTCAAACATGATGCGGAATTTCTGTTCCCCTTTGAAGGTGGAACCTCCCGTTTTGACCATCTCCTCATACTCTTCCGCAAGCTGTTCAAAAGCTTCCGCGGCCTCCACCGTACCCCTGGCGCATACGGCCACCGCCATGTGGTTAAAGAGGTCGTAGCCGTTTAGAGGGGAAGGTGTATATTGGCAGTAATCCGTCGCTTTCAGCCACGCACGGGACGAACGCAGAGATATCTCCATGACCTCCTTCAGCTTTTCCTCGCTGAAGGTTTTTCCGGTGATCTCCTCCAGTTGGCGGATCGCGTTGTCAAACTGAGCCCGGATGTATCTGATCCGGTCCTCGCTCACCGTGTTTTCCGGGTTGTATGGAATATCGATCATTATGATGGGAATATTCAGCTCATACGCAAGATTCTCGTACCACTTGATCATGCAGTTGCAGATGTTGTTGCAGCAGAGAACAAAGTCCGGCTGGGGCATATCCATTTCCGCGCTCTCCTTTATATCCGCAAAAGCAAGGCTGATCCTGGCATAAGCGCAGATGTCGTTAGAGTACCCTTTCCCCTCCGAATGTTCCAGCATCTTTAACGCACCGCCCTTAGCCGCGATAGCCGCCGCCTGGTTTTCCGGGTAGACCACTTTGATCCCCATAGCAGTCGTAATCTCCTGGGGGAAATTGGAAGCGCACCAGCCCACCTTCTCTCCCCGCGCCTTTGCGTCCCACGCATCCTGATATGCTTTATCGGCTATTTCCCGCAGCAGTATCTTGGCAGGCTTCTTTTCAATTATATTTTCTTCAGCCATCTCTTCTTCTCCTTTACTTCAAATCGATAGATTCGGCGCCATCGTCAAGCGATTCCTCAGCATAAAGCGCGGCGCCGATCGCCCCCGCCAATTGAGACTCGGGGGATGTATAAATCTTCACTCCCAGCTCTTCCTCCAGCGCCTTTACGACGCCATAGTTTCTGGAAACCCCGCCGGTCATTACCACCTGGTCTTCCACTCCCGCCCGTTTAGCCAGACCCGAGACCCTGCTGGCCACGCTGCGGTGGATTCCGGCCACGACGTCGCAGATCTCTTCGCCGTTTGCAAGCTGAGAGATCACCTCGCTTTCCGCGAATACCGTACAGGTGCTGCTGATATCCACGCGATGGGCGGAGCGGTCCCCCACCCCGGCAAGATCGCCGATATCCAGCTCCAGTATTCTCGCCATCACATCCAAAAACCGTCCCGTCCCCGCCGCGCACTTATCGTTCATCACGAAGCTGGAGAGGGTTCCCTGAGGTGTTATCTTCAAAACCTTGGCGTCCTGGCCGCCGATATCGATGACCGTCCGAACCTGGGGAAACAGGTAGAAAGCCCCCTTGGCGTGACAGCTCAGCTCGCTTTTGGTCTCATCCGCGTCCGTCATCCTGTTTCTCCCGTACCCCGTGGCAACGGTCCTGACGATATCCTCCTTCGATATCCCGGCGCCGCCCAAAGCCTGTTCAATCGCCTTTTGCGGTCCGCTGGTCCCCGTTCCGGCGGAAACCACCGAGGAGGATATATGCTTCCCGCCGCAGAACACGACGCATTTGGAAGCCGTGGAGCCCACGTCGACGCCGAGTACGTAATTCTTTTTATTCATTATTCTTTCCATACCGTAACGTCTTTTGCTTCGATCAACTGATCGATCTGCCCTTTCGTGTATCCCATCTTTTCCAGTATTTCCACGGTGTTTTCGCCAAGATACGGAGCTCTCTCGTATCTGGGAAGACCGGCCTCCTGATACATGATGGGGCTTCTCACCAGAGTCCGCGTATTTCCTGTCGGGTAATCCATCGCATACAGGCAGTCGGCGCCCCACGCCTGTTTATCTTTCAGGATCTCATCCCATGTCTGAGCCACGGCAAAAGGAATATCTTCCCGCGTAAAAATTTCCACCCATTCCGCTACGGTCTTCTGCTTCATCTGCTCAGCTAGGACATCGTGAACCTCGCAGGCTTTTTCGCCAAGGGTCTCCTGTCTGCTGTAGACGGGGTGATCCGCCAGATCTTCCCTGCCGATGATCGTCATAAACTTGTTATAGAACATGTCGTACGCGGGCATAGCGATCTGAATAAAGCGGTTGTCCTTTGTCCTATGGGCGACCTGGAAAGGATTGGATAGATCCCTGCGGTGCAGCGGGTAGGTCGCCGCAGGCTGGCCGTACTGCGCCGACTGGATCATAATACCCATACTGTAAACCGCACTGTGGAAGAGGCTTACGGAAACCTTCTCTCCCTGTCCGCTCAGCTTAGCCCGGTACAGCGCCGCGCAGAGCCCCGCCGTCAGGTACATACCCACCTGGTGGTCTCCCAGCCCGGGAATGACATTCATGGGCACGGTGTCCTTCTCATACATCGTCCCCAGCAATCCGCCCCGGGCAAAAAAGGCGGTGTAATCAAACCCTGGCAAATCCGCGTCAGGTCCTTTATCACCATAGCCCGTGACGATTCCATAAACCAGGGCGGGATACTTCGCCTTTAATGAGTCATAATCGAGACCCAGACGCTCCAGCGCTTTTCCCCGCCAGTTGGTAACGAAGATAT
>DLFX01000056.1 GCA_002482405.1 Firmicutes bacterium UBA7709
ATGTGAACAGATTTTTGACCGGCGTCTTGTAAAGCGCCGCAGCCAGTATGGTCGCAATGACGGTTCCGACGCTGAACTGGAGGATATTCCACGGAATCCCCAGAGCCGCTACGACAAAGTTGCCATAAATTATGCCTTCCGCCACATAGTAGCCGGCGGCCATGAAGAGCCCTGCCAGGATCATGCCGATGAGCTGGTAAAGGGGGACGCCAAAAATGCTCTTCCCCGGTTTATGCATCGCCTTTAAAATGAAGAGCCCCATCACGGCGCCCATGATACCCTTGATCACAAGCGTCCAGGGCGCCCAGATCGCATATCCCACCAGAATGTCAGCCAGGGCGGATCCCACTCCCGAGGCCAGCGCGCCGTGTTTCCATCCCAGGATCAGCACGCTGAGGAAGATCATGGCGTCGCCCAGGTGGATATATCCGGTGGTGAACGGATTCGGTATGACAAGGATCATGGTGGCTACGACGATCATCGCCATCATCAGTCCCGTTAAAATAATCTTTGTTGTTCTGTCTTTATTTGCAGCCATTTTTCATCACTCCTGTCGAAAATGTCAAAACTCGCCTTTTGCGCAATGCAAAGCCAAGCCGTTGACATATGATCTATCTAATACTATAATACCCTTATATTGTAATTAAATGAATATGCAATTATAATTATTTTCTTATATACAGTTTCCCTGATTGCGGTAAATTTTGTGAATATAGTTTGAATTGTTTTAAAATTAGTTAACATTTCGTCAGTACAGTTTCGACGAAACTCCGCCGTGAGAAAAGAGTACAATTCCGGTGGAACTCCGCCGTGTAGAAAGAGATAACAGACAGGAGGTTTTGTTATGAAGGCCATCATTCCGGATTTTCAGAGCGACTCCACGGCTCCGCTGTATCTGCAGCTTTATCAGTATATAAAAACCGCGATCCTCGAAGGCAGCATCCTTCCCAGGGAAAAGCTTCCGTCTCTGCGAAGCCTTTCCAAAAGCCTGGGCCTTAGCCTCACCACCATTGAGCTGGCGTATAATCAGCTCCTGGTGGAAGGATATATTTTCAGCAAGCCTCAGTCGGGATACTTTGTCAATCAGGTTTCCGCAGGCATGGGAAGCGTTCCCGAGAGCAAGGTTCCGGAACCCCGGGAAACCGTTCCCGTTCAGCCGGCAGAGCTTGCTTACGATTTTGAGGAAAACGGCTATTATGACTTGTCCTGCTTCGATTTCATCAAATGGAAAAAGTGCGTCAACCAGGTGCTTACCGAATATCCCCGGCTGCTGCTGCGGGAAAGCGATCCAAAGGGGGAAAACGCTCTGCGCCTGGAAATTTCAAGATACGTCTACCAGTCGAGAGGAGTGACCTGCACCCCCGATCAGATCGTCATCGGCGCGGGAACGCAGCAGATCATGGGCCAGCTCTGCACCATCCTGAACAGGATGGGCGTGAAGCATGTCACAGTGGAAGATCCGGGCTATCTGCCCGTAAGAAACATTTTCCGGGACCGGGACTTTGCCATCACCTCGGTGCCCGTCGGAAAAGAGGGGATCGCTATTTCCAAGCTTCCGGCCAATATCCGGTCCGCCGTGTATGTGAGCCCGTCCAATCAGTTTCCCACAGGCTATGTGATGCCCATCGGAAAGCGCTATGAGCTGTTGGACTGGGCGCTGAAAAACGACAGCATCATCATCGAGGATGATTACGACAGCGAACTGCGCTATTTCGGCAAGCCGATTCCCGCCCTTCAGGGGCTGGACCACAACCAGCGGGTGGTCTACCTGGGTTCCTTTTCCTCGACCCTGTTTCCGTCCATCAAGATCAGCTACATGGTGCTGCCCGCCGACATGGCGGCCATCTTTGACACGTTCCGGGGAGACTACACCCAGACCTGCTCAAAGACGGAACAGCTGACTCTGGCGATCTACATGTCAAAGGGACTGTACCAGACGAATATAAAAAAGCTGCGAACCCTGTATGCCCAGAAGCTCCAGACGGTTCTCGCCGCTTTCAATAAATACGGGGCCGATTTTATCAAGCCCGTCAACAGTTCATCCGGCGTCAACATGCTCATCAGCGTAAAGAGCAGAAAGCCCCTCGACACCCTGTGCAGCGAGGCCCGGGAGCTCGGCATCAGCACGCTCCCCATCGCAGCCTTTACGGAAACGCCGGAAAAATCCACCACGACGCTTATCTTTTACTACAATCAAATTCCGCTGGAGAAAATAGAGCCTGCGCTGAAAGGCCTGATCAAAAAATGGCAGACAAACGCGAGGGGCTAATGTATACTTGTTTTGACGGCAGCAGTTTCAAAAATGAAACAGAGCTGCGGGATTACAGAGGCAGGTTGGGGTTCCAACATATATTGTAATGGAGAGTGCGGTATGATTAACGAACTGTTTAAAGATCATGGTAAAGAGTTGCTTGAACTGTTAAATTATTTAAAGGTAGGCGTGTACATCACCAATGGAAAAGGCTGCACGATCCTCGTAAATGACGAATCCTGCCGCACCGGAGGCTTGACGCGGCAGGAAGTTACCGGCAGGTTTATGCAGGACCTGGAGAGAGAAGGATATGTAAAGGAATCCATCACGCTAAAAACCCTGAAGAGCAAAAAATCGGAAACCATGGTACAAGCCCTGGGCGACGGCGGGGAATGCATCGCGATTTCGCAGCCGGTATTTGAAAACGGAAAGCTCCAATACGTTATCATTACGGAAAGGGATGCTACGGAAACGAAAAATCTGCGGGATTTGCTGGAAAAAAATGAAGAAAAAACTTTGCAATATGAAGAAGAAATAAGGCATTTGTTAAACCGGGATATCAGGAAGTTTGAGAATGTGATCGCTTCCGACGAGAAGAGCAAAGCCAAGGTTGAGCAGATTCAACGGATCGCCGCTTTGGATACAACCGTGTTATTGTCAGGGGAATCGGGTACAGGTAAGGAAGTCTATGCAAACCTGCTGTATAAGAACAGCAAAAGAGTAAACAAACCCTTTATCAAGGTCAACTGCGCGGCTATTCCGGAACATCTCCTGGAATCTGAGATGTTCGGATATGAGAAGGGGGCTTTTACCGGCGCCGAAAAAAAGGGCAAGAGAGGATATTTTGAGCTTGCCAATGGAGGTACCCTTTTCCTTGATGAAATAAGTGAAATGCCAATACATCTTCAGTCAAAGCTTTTGCGGGCGCTCCAGGAACATGAGATCATGCGGATCGGAGGTCAGGATTCAATAAAAGTAGACGTGCGTTTGATCGCCGCTACAAATATTGATTTACTGCAGGCGGTCAACGACGGTAGATTCCGAAAAGATCTATATTACAGAGTCGCAGTCATGCCGATAGAGATACCGCCGCTGAGGGAAAGGCCGGAGGATATCAGAGCTCTGGCGCTGTACTTTACCGATGAATGCAACAGGAAGTATAAAGTGAACAAAAAAATAAGCCAGAAGGCGATAGAGGCGCTGGAGAATTATAAGTGGCCCGGCAACGTAAGGGAATTGCAGAATATCATTGAAAGAAGCGTGATCAGTTTTGACGGTGACGAAATCACAGGGTTTCAAATTGAACGGATGCTGTACCCTAAAGTCGAATACCCTGATTTCATCGATTTGGAAAACGGCGATAAAACATTTGACGAGCTTATTTCCAGCTATGAAGAACAGATCATTCTTTCCGCGCTGCGGCGAAGCAAGAACGCAAGCGAAGCGGCGAAAAGGCTGCATATAAATAAATCTACCATGAGCAGGAAGATGGCGAAGCATAAAATAGACTACTGATTTCCATAGCGCCAGATTTCAAAAAAACGGTTGCTAATGTGCAACCGTTTTTTGTTTTTGAAACAAATTAGTTAGAAAAATCAGGCTTATTTGTAACGCGCATTCCGGTCAAATCGTGAAAAAAAATATTATATTGTTTCAAAACGCCGTAAACTTCGCATTCTAAAGATACAGAAAAGTCAGAAAAGAATGTATGGCACGATATATGCTAAATTTAATAGATACAATTGTGACTTACCGGTAGGATTCCAACTTGTTTGTATGTGAAAGGAGAATACAGCATGATGAAATTAGTATTGCTCGGAGCTGGGCTGCAGGGCAATATTGCGGCGACTGACCTCTGCGACAAAGAGCTCAGTCCAGATGCAAAAGAAATTACAGTTTGTGATTATGATTTTGAAAAGGCTAAAGCTGTAGCCGACAAGTTCGGACTGAAAGCCGTACAGCTTGACGTCAGGGACCATAGCGCACTTATAGAGGCGATCAGGGGCGCAGATGTCGTTATTAACTGCGTTCAGTACAATTGGAATGTTGATATTATGAAAGCCTGCCTTGAAGTTAAAGCAAATTACATAGACCTGGGCGGGTTATTCCATGTTACGAGAAAGCAATTTGAACTGGATAAGGAATTCAAGGAAGCCGGTTTAGTCGCAGTGCTTGGAATGGGCAGCACGCCGGGCACCATCGGCGTTATGGCGGGCTATGCCGCTTCAAAGCTGGACACCGTCAAAACCGCCAGGGCGCTGTGCGCATGCGGTGATTTTACGAGAACAGACGCGGTCATCGGCATCCCCTATTCCCTTCTGACCGTCATGGAAGAGCATACCATGGAGCCCTGGGAATTTGAAGACGGTGAATTCCATCCGGTGGCGCCGGGCAGCGGCAAGGAAATGATCGCATTTTCAGAACCGATTGGACTTGCAGAGGCTTTTTATTGCATCCATTCGGAGCCCGCGACTTTCGCAAGGTCGTTTGCTGATAAGGGAATAAAAAATGCGTCGTTTAAGCTTTCTCTGCCTAAGGAGTTTGAGGATCGCGTCAAATTTCTTGCCGATGTAGGTTTTTCAACGGAAGAGCCCGTAAAGGCCGGCGGCGTGGAAGTGAATCCCCTTAAGAGCATGGTCGCTGTAGTCAACAGGTATCTTGAGAGATATGACGCCTCAAACGATGGGGAACTCAATGATTGCGACGTTTTGAGAGCAGAAGTTGTCGGGACAAAAGATGGGGTCGAAAAAGAAATAATCGTTGAATCTGTCATAAGAACGAGTGAAAAGTGGGGATTTATGGCAGGCGCTCTCGATACGGGAGTTCCGCCTTCAATCGTGGCGCAGATGATATGCAAAGGCATTATCACTGAAAAGGGGGCCTGCGCGGCTGAACAATGCGTACCCCCCCTGCCGTTCTTCAAGGAAATTGCGAAAAGAGGCATGCCCGTTTTCTGTGAAGAAAAGACTCCCCTTTCATCAGATGATTTTAAGCAGCTGAACGAAGCGATGAATAAGCCTAAATGAGCATCGCTTTAAAATCCGGTATTGTTGAATTTAATATTTGGAGATCAGAAAAGGAGAAACGATGAGTAACAATGAAAAAACACTCTCGGGCGGTAATGATGGAGAGTTAAAGCGGCTGCTGAAAACCAGACACATTACGATGATTGCCATGGGAGGCGCAATCGGAACAGGATTGTTTATCGCGACAGGCGGATCATTGCATACGGCAGGTCCCGGAGGGGCAATCGCCGCGTACTCTTTGCTCGGCATCATGGTATTCTTCCTGATGCAGAGTCTGGGGGAAATGTCGACAGAGCTCCCAATTGCGGGCTCATTTGAAACATACGCGACAAAGTTTGTGGATCCGGCTCTGGGATTTGCGCTGGGATGGAATTATTGGATCAATTGGGCGATCTGTGTTGCATGTGAACTTGCCGCGGCGCCGATCGTCATGCATTATTGGTTCCCCAACACCTCGTCAGTTCTTTGGAGCGTCATATTCGCCGCATTGCTGTTCGGTTTAAACGCGTTGTCGGCAAAAGGCTACGGCGAATCGGAATACTGGTTCGCAGGCATAAAAGTAGTGACGGTAATCATATTCCTCGTCGTAGGCGTGCTGATGCTGTTAGGCGCTGTGCAGGGCGACCCGCATCCGAGAGAATACTTCACGATGGAAGGAGCTCCCTTTGTAGGCGGAATTCTCGCGTTTATAAATGTTGCGGTAATCGGCGCATTTTCCTTCCAGGGCACGGAATTGGTAGGAGTTGCCGCGGGAGAGACGGAGAACCCGGAAAAGAATATTCCAAAGGCCACAAATACAATCTTTATCAGAATAATGCTGTTTAATATCGGTTCCGTTGTCATGGTGGCGTTATTGATTCCCTACACGGATCCGAACCTGTTAGGCGGATCCCTTGAAAATGTCGCTCAGGGACCCTATGCGATGGTATTTGCAAAAGCCGGAATTCCCGCAGCCGTCTTTCTTATGAACCTTGTCCTGATAACAGCGGTTCTTTCCGCAGGAAACACGGGACTGTATGCATCCAGCAGAATGCTGTACGGAATGGCGAAAAGCGGAAAAGCCCCCAGGATATTTGCAAAGACAAATAAAAGAGGCGTTCCCATGGCAGCGTTGATTCTCACTACCGTAGTGGGATTTGCATCGTTCTTATCATCATTGGTTGGAACCGGACAGATATATTTAATGCTGGTAAATGCGTCATCCCTGACAGGATTTATCGCATGGTGGGGAATTGCAGTATGCCATTGGCGCTTCAGAAAAGCTTATGTAGCGCAAGGAAAAGATCTGAGAGATTTAAAGTTCAGAGCGAAATGGTATCCCTTCGGGCCGATTTTCGCATTCCTGGTGTGCTCGGCTATCATTGTTCTGCAAGGGGTAAGCTTATTCACCGAGCCCAAGATCAATTGGATCAATGTTTTTGTAACATATATAGGCATACCGATGGTTCTGATATTCTTCTTCTACTACAAAATCAGATATAAGACGAAAGTTATCCCATTGGAAAAATGCAATTTTTCTCCGGATACGCTGGAATAACGGATTCCTGTATTTAGAACTGCACCTGTATTCATCTGGTCTGTAAAAAAGGGGCTGCAGCAAAACGAAAAAATTGCTGCAGCCCCTTCTTTTGTCCATTTTTTTTACCTTTGTTCGTAAACGGTTCTTCCGTCCATGACCGTCATTACGGGCCTTATGGCAAACATCAAATCCCTGTCCTCCGCGCATTGGAACAGATTCTCGTTCAATACGATGAAGTCGGCCAGCTTGCCCGCTTCAAGGGTTCCAAGCTCATGTTCCCTTCCCGCGGCGAACGCCGAGCCGTAAGTATACGCTTTCAGCGTTTCATGGATTCCGACCCTTTCCTCCGGATTGAATCCCCCTTCGGGCTCGCCCTCATTGGTCAGCCTCGCCACTGAGCGGTAGATCCCTCTGAACGGCGACATATCCGCCACGGGGAAATCCGTCCCATAAGCCAGGACAGCCCCGCTTTTTCTCAGGGATTCAAAGGGCCAGGAGTACTTCATCCTCTCCTCTCCGATCATGGAGTGGAACGGATGATTTTTAAAGTCGTACTTCGGAAGGTGCTCCGGCTGTACGGATGCGATGACGTTTAATTCCGCAAACCGCTTGATATCCTCCGGCGTGGTAGCCTCGATGTGCTCGACACAATGGCGCAAATCTTTGATCCCATACCTTTTCTCCGCGATCTCAAAGGCATCCAGGCATAGCCTCACTCCCGCGTCGCCGCAGGCGTGCAGCCGGACCTTTATATCGTGTTCGTGCATCAGGGAAACCCTTTGAATCAGCTCCTCCCGCTGGATCAGCGGACTGCTTCTGAACCCGGGCATATCCGTATAATCCTCCAGCATATATCCGGTATGTCCCATCGGCGTCCCGTCGATAAAGTCCTTTGTTCCGATAAACCTTACCCTCTCGCCGCAATAGTCCCCTTTCAGCTTTATCAGGCTCTCCAGGTCGTCCATCATTGGTTTGGCAAAATGGATCCTGATGTTCAGCTCTCCCCTGTCGTCCAAAAGGCGGTAGCCCGACTCTCTGATGCTGTTCTTTAGCGCCACATCGCCGACGGAAGTGATGCCAAAGGAGTTGGCGGTTTTCGCATAGGCCTTTGTGTATTCGGCGATCTGCTCATCGCCGCATGCTTCACAGATTTCCACAAGGGGCAGAAATGTGGCGGATTCATGGAGGTAGCCGTCCGGCTCGCCCTTTTCATCCCGGCTGAAATATCCATCCTTGGGGTCCGGCGTATCCTTTGTTATGTTAAAATACTCCAAAGCCTTGCTGTTCATCCAGGCCCCATGACACTCCTTGTTCAGCAGGAACACCTTTGTGCCGGGGAAATACCGGTCCAGGCTTTTTTTGGACGGCAGCCCGCAGCCCGGCCAGCGGAAGTGATCCCACGCTCCGCCGAAGATCCACTCGCTGTCAAGCCGGTCCTTGTTGTTTTCCCATATCATCCGGGCAGCCTCCTCTTCGGATTCCGCATATCTCAGGATGCCTCCGTATTCCGCCATAGCTCCCATCAGCAGGTGCACGTGAAAGTCGTGGAAGCCGGGCATTATAAATTTTTCCGTGCAGTCGACGACCTCCGTATCCTTTGTCAGATACGGGCCGGCGGAATCTTCGGTTCCGGTAAAAACAATTCTATTTTCCTCCGTGATCAAATATCCGTCGATCAATTCCGGAGCACTGACCGCATAAATATTTTTACACCGATACGCTTTTCTGTTCATGGCCTGACACTTCCTCCCTACTGCTTATTTTCCTTTTCCCTTTCCTTCCTCATCATTTCCTCATACGCGGCCTCATCCTCGGCGGTAGCGACTTTAAATACGCCTCTTTTCACCTCCCTGATGTAGAAAAACGCTGTCACCGGCGCAAACAGCAGGGTGATGATTCCCATGGATACAGGCAGGAAAACCGAATTTTGAGTTAAAATCAGGCTTCCGAACAGAACATAAAGGGCTACCACTCCCAGCGCGATAAACTTTCCGGTCCTGATCTTTTTGGCCTGACCTGCTTCATCCTCATAATTTTTTATTTCATTATTTGTCATGGTATTTTCCTCCTTTCCGGTGATTTAAACCGACTTGTTCGATTCGATGCGGTTGCCTTTATATGTGGCGTTTGAAATGGCAATGTAAACGATGAATCCCACGACGATGGTGGCCAGATTGGTCGGAATGCCGAAGGGGATTCCCAGCCCGAACTGCCATACGCCGTAGAAGATCGTCGCGATGACGAGGGTCCAGAAGCCGCCTGCTCCTGTTCTCTTCTTATAGAACAGGCCGACAATCAGCGGAACAAAGAACACCGCCACCTGGAAACCTCCCACGTAGTAATAGGCCTTGTCGATTCCTTCCTGGAAGAACATCGTGCCGAGCACCGTCAGAATTCCCATGATCCAAAGTACGATCTTCGTTCCGATGACGTTCTGCCTTTCCGTTAAGGACGGCGCGATAAAGTCCCTGATGATGTTGGACATGACCACCGTCGCGGCGATGAGGAAATCGGCGCTCACCGTAGACATGACGGCGGCCAGGAGTGCGGCGACAAATAAGCCCCGAAGGCCGATGGGAAGCACGGTAAACGCAAATGCCCAGAAGCTTTCTCCATGGGACGCGGCGTCCGGAA
>DLFX01000232.1 GCA_002482405.1 Firmicutes bacterium UBA7709
GTCAAAAATCTGTTCACATATCGCCCTATGATTTCCCATAAAAATGTGGTATCCTAGTAAGGCAATCAAATCACAGAAAAAAGGGAGATATGCTTATGAAGGTACTCATTTTGAGTATTTCTACCGGCCAGGGGCATCACGCGACGGGGCAGGCTATCGAGAACGAATTCAAGCTGAGAGGGGTAGACTGCGAAATACTGGANNGAACCGATCCTTTCCCATCTGGTATCAAAGGGCTATCTGTTCTCAGCCGCCCACGCAAAGAGAATTTCCTCCGCGCTGTATGATATTGTCGTGAAAAAAAACAGACCGATGAAAAAATACTCCGTGCCGAAGCTGACCAATACGGTCTGGGCAAAGGATATAAAGACATATATCAATGAAACCAAGCCTGACGTCATCATCTGCACCCATGTGCTTTCGGCTATTCTGGTAAGCATCATAAAAGAAAAGGAATGGATACAGCCGGCCGTTACCGTAGGAATTGTGACGGATTTCACCCTGCACCCACTTTGGGAGGAAGCAAGGCTTTTGGATTACTACGTGACCCCCACCGACCTGTTGGAACTGCAGATGACGAAAAAGGGCCTTGATCCCGCGAAGATGCTTCCTATAGGAATCCCTATCAAACCGAAATTTTCCCAGCGGACCGGACGGGCTCAGGCCAGAGCCCAGTTGGGCTTGGACGAGCACAAGCCTACCATTCTTCTGATGAGCGGCAGCATGGGATATGGCAAAATCGACGACTCCATACGGAGGCTGGACTCGCTGAACTTCGACTTTCAAGTCATCGTAGTCTGCGGAAACAATGAAAAGATGTATAGAAAAGTCAAGGGGCTTGCCACGAAAAAGAGATTTGACATCTACGGCTACNNGCTACGTGGACAACGTGGATGTGATGATGGACGCCGCTGACTGCATCATCACGAAGCCGGGCGGCATAACCTCTTCTGAAGCTATGGCCAAGGGCCTCCCGATGATCATGGTCAACCCTATCCCGGGCCATGAGATGAGGAACGCGGAGTTCTTTCTGAACAACGGACTGGCTCTGTACGTGACGAAGTCCTTCCCGCTGGATGAAGCGATTTACGCTTTGTTTCTGCATCCCGAAAGGGTTCCCTTTCTGCGGTCCGCCATCGACCTCTACGCAAAACAGAACTCGACCAAGAACCTGTGCGAGTTCCTGACCGAAAAATACAAAGAAAAGAAGCTATAAAGCAATTTCAGGAGCCGCGCCGGCTCCTGAATCAGTTATATCAACCCTTCCTTAATCAGATAGTTTGCGGCCAGGATCTCGTCCCGGAGCAGCTTCATCGCCGGCCTGGAAAGAAAGATGTTCTTCGTTTCGCCGGTCTCTTTCAGGCTGCGGGCGATCATGACGACCAGAGCCTTTTGATTCAATGTATTCTTCGCTTTTAAGATGCTTTCCTGAAGTTTTTCCTTCAATGTGCCGGAATCGGACTCCGGTTCTTTCTCCGCCGCCGCGATGTGAGCGTCCACGGCTTTTTTCAGGTGGAGGTTAAAGACGTATTTTTTATAGATGATTTCCGGGTCGAGCTCGAAGATGGAGCCTGCCGTCCCGGCTCCGTGCAGGTTTCTCCTGTCAAATTCCCCTTTTACAAAGCAGTAAAAAGTGCCGTCGTATACGTCGAAGGCCTTCAATGTGTCCAGGTAACCCAGCCGCATGATCTTTCGGGAATTGATTTTATCAAAGATCATAAAGTTTCCCAGATCCCACGGGCATTGAATGATTCTGAGAAAATCCGCCTCGTTCAGCCTCTTTTTCCTGATAATCCCTACCGATTCGAGATCCACCGCGATGACATGGGTGGCCCCGTGATCCAGAGCAAGGCCGACGGGGAGGTTGTCCGTAAAGCCGCCGTCCACATATTTTGCCTTATGGATCTCATAGCCTTTCATAGCGGGGAAAAGGGTGGAGCCTGCCAAAATGTAATCCACCAGCTCTCCCTCGGGAATGTCGTCCTTCATGAGAAATTTCGGCGTCATGGCGGGAAGTTCAGCGGTGACCAGGCCGTATTCCACGGAGGATTTCCTGACAGCGGCCTCGTCGATATATTTCCGGAGCAACTCCTTCAGCTTGTTGTTGCTGATCCCCGTATTGGAGATGAGATCCTTGATCTCCATATCAAAGACCATAGACGTGTCGATTTCCCTCCAGAGAGAGACCGCGAGGTCGAAAGCGTCCTGGGCAACCAGAGCGCCGTTGATTCCGCCCACAGATGTTCCGGTANNGCTCCCGGAGGGCCTGCCAGACGCCGATCTCATAAGCTCCCCTGGAACCGCCGCCGCCAAGAACGAGGGCGGTCTTTCGATCTTCCATATCCTTTCCTCCTCCGATTGTCAGCATTTGAAAAAGATGCTCAGGTGTAAACCTTCAGACGTTAAAATATCGGTGAATTTAGTATATCATACCACCCGGTGAATGAAAATATAACACAAAGCGTGATTTCCGCAAAGCGCGGCGGATAAAAATTCCACTTGAACATTTGTTTGAAATGGAGCATAATAAAAAAGAACATAGGTTCTAAAAAGGAGGGGCGTTAAGATGGACGGCACATTTGAGAAGCTGAAAATACTGGCCGATGGCGCAAAGTATGACGTATCCTGTTCTTCCAGCGGCGTCGGCCGGACGAACAGCGGTAAGCTCGGAAACGCGTCATGCGCGGGGATATGCCATTCCTGGTCCGCCGACGGGCGCTGCATTTCACTCCTCAAGATCCTTTTCACCAACAACTGCGTTTTCGACTGCGAATACTGTGTGAACCGGCGATCCGCAGACGTTCCCAGAGCAAGCTTTGAACCGGAAGAGCTGGCACGGCTGACCATCGAATTCTATCGGCGAAATTATATAGAAGGCCTTTTTTTGAGCTCCGCCGTAGAGGTATCTCCGGACCACACCGCTGAAAGGATCATGAACTGCCTTAAACTGCTCCGGGAGGATCACGGCTTCGGCGGCTACATCCACGCCAAGATCATACCGGGAGTATCTCCCGAGATCGTTCATCGCATCGGGCTGCTGGCGGACCGTCTCAGCATCAATATCGAGCTGCCTACCAAGGAGAGCCTGAGTCTCCTGGCGCCTCAGAAAAAGCCGAAAAACATCTTTGCGCCCATGAAACAGATCACTCAGACACTGACGGAGCGGCGTCAACTGAAGGGCCCCGGCACCATGTTTAAAAATCAGGACATCTACAGCGCGGGAGACCTGCGCTATCTCGAGCCGGAAGGAGAGAATATCTCGGCGGGAGACGGAAGCCTTGTGGACTTGGCGGGCAATCCCCTTGCCGTCCGTGAAACGAGAAAAAAGGGAAAAGAACGGTTTGCTCCCGCCGGACAGACCACTCAGATGATCATCGGAGCCACCCCTGAAAGCGACCGTCAGATCGTAAAGACCTCGGAATCTCTTTACCGCACCTTCAAGATGAAGAGGGTCTACTTTTCCGCATATATCCCGGTTTCCGATTCGCCGCTGCTGCCGACGCCCTTCACGGCTCCGCCCCTCGTCAGAGAGCACCGGATCTATCAGGCAGACTGGCTGCTGCGCTTTTACGGATTTACCGCGGATGAGATCCTGGATGAAAAAACGCCGTTTCTGGATTTGGAGCTGGATCCGAAAATCAGCTGGGCGCTGCGAAACATTGAAAAATTCCCTATGGAAATCAATAAAGTCTCCCTTGAAGAGCTGCTGCGCATCCCCGGGGTCGGCACCACCTCCGCCCTGCGGATCGTGCGCCAGCGCAGAATTTCCGCCGTCCATTTCGACGATCTGAAAAAAATCGGCGTCGTGGTGAAACGGGCGAAATACTTTATCACGTGCTGCGGAAGATATTACGGTGGCACGGAAATCGCGCCGGAGCGCATCCGAAATGAAGTCCTTTCCCCGGAACTCATCAGGAACAGCCTGCTGCCGCTGGAAGAAAATATCCAGTTATCCATGTTCAATCCGTTGGTAACCCAAGGGAGGGCGGTCTCCCATGGTTGATTATCTCTATGACGGAACCTTCGAGGGCTTTCTGACCTGCGTTTACGCTCATTATTACGAGGAAAAGGCCTCGGGGATATACAACAGGGAAAACTATCAGGCCAGCATGCTTTCCGGCTTTCGGATCGTCGAGACGGAAGCGGAAAAAGCTACAAGGGTGTATGAGGCCATAGAGAGGAAAATTTCAGGAAAGGATCTGCGCAGGATCTATCGGGTATTCCTTTCTTCCGACGAAGAAAAGGAAAACAAGCTGCTGTGCTACATCCGGCTGGGCTTTAAGGAAGGTCCGGAGGTCAGTTTGCGCCACAGCAATCCCGTCGTGTTCGACGTCCAACAGTGCGAACACAAGGTCAGCGTGGAGCTGGACAAGATCATGGGGCTGGCGAGATTTTCAGCTCTGAAAAACGATAGGGCGGCAGGCGGCGGTCATGGAGACAGCACTACGATGGGCTGTGGGCCGGAGATCCTGTACTGCTGCATCGAGCCGGACCATGATATTCTGGAGCTCATTGCAGGCCATTTCTCAGACCGCCTGAAAAACGATCCCTTTATTATTCACGATAAATCCAGAGGCAAAGCGGTCTTTGCCCAGGGGGGGAGCTGGTATATTTCGGATTTCAGCGGGAACGACCTGCCCGCCCTTGGAACAGGAGAGCAGGAATTCCGCGCTCTTTGGAAAAAGTATTTTGAAACCATCGCCATACAGGAGCGGATCAACCTCCGCTGCCAAAAACGTTGCATGCCGGTGCGCTATTGGAAGAATTTAACGGAATTTCGCTGAATTGTCACGAAACGCAAAAATATGTGTTAAAATATAATTAAATTGATTTAAGGGCCAGGGATCTCATCAACGGAGGCTGCTTTTTGACGCGTATGGTGGAGGGAAGGAAAATGGACGGCAGATTGAAAGAAGTTATTAAATCGAGTAAGAAAATCGTCTTTTTCGGCGGTGCAGGCGTTTCGACGGAAAGCGGGATACCTGATTTTCGATCGGAAAACGGATTGTATCAGGCCCAGGCGCGATACGGACATTCTCCGGAGGAAATGTTGAGCCACTCCTTTTTTATGAACCATACGGAGATGTTTTACGATTACTATAAGAACAATCTGATCTACCCGGATGTAGAGCCGAACAGCGCGCATTACGCGCTGGCCCGTCTGGAGGCTCAGGGAAAGCTGAAAGCCATCGTCACTCAGAATATCGACGGCCTGCACCAGCTTGCCGGGAGCAAAAAGGTCTTTGAACTTCACGGCTCCGTGCTCCGGAATTACTGCATGCGCTGTCATACTCTCTACGACGTGGACTATATCCTGAAGCCGTCGGTCTGCGCAACGGAAGAACATCCCGACAGCAACGTGCCGAAGTGCATCCGGTGCGGGGGTGTCATAAAGCCGGACGTGATTCTTTACGAGGAGCCCCTGGATGAGGATGTGATGGAGGGAGCCATAGAGGCTATCTCCCGTGCGGATATGCTTATCGTCGGCGGAACCTCGTTGGTGGTATATCCGGCTGCCGGGCTGATCAACTACTTTCATGGGAACAATCTGGTTCTGATCAATAAATCCGAGACTCCATACGACCAGCGTGCAAATCTGGTCATTCACGACGCGATTGGAAAGGTTTTATCATGATTTACGCTATAATGGTACAAGACGGAAAGGAACAGCTTTGCTGTGTCGACAGGGCCGGAAGAAGGGCGTTTTCGGTAAATGAATTCTTTGCCCGCGATCTGCGGGAGTTCCGCATCGACAGCAATAAGATCGAAAAAATCCCGGCAACCATGGAAGAATTCATCCGGGACTACGATGTTTTATGGGCCGACGACATGGCTTTGTTTTTCGGAAGCAACCCGGAGCTTGGCGTCAACCTGGAACCGGAAAACGGCTGGGCCCCGCTGGTGAGGCTGGAGGAGACCTGGTCGCCCCTTACAGAGGTGAGAGGACTGAGCTTATTGGAACAGTAAAATGACCCGTGCCTTTGTGCTCTGATCCAATAGCTCAGTCCTTTACCTTCTTTACGCCTTCCAGCTCTTCCAAAGAGTGAACGATGCCGGAGACGCAGGAGATCGGCAATGAAAAGGCGAGGCCTTTTCCCTTCGACTTCAGCCCTGCCGCCGAAACAATGGCATGCATTATGGCTTGAGTATCCTCATGCCTTACCAGATTGAGCACGATTTCTTTTTCCGGCTGTATGGAAATTGCGAAAAACTTTTCAACTTCCTGTATGCCGGTTCCGCGTGCGTAGAAGACGGTTCCACCATGGGATCCCGCCGTTCTTGCGGCGTCCGCCACCTGGTCGGCAAATCCTCGGTTTACAATGGTCATGATCAAGTCATACTGTCGTTCGGTAACCAAATCAAATTCACTCCCTGTCTATTCTCCGGGGATAATCGAAATCCTCGGGTATTACAAGTTTTTCCATCTCTTCGAAGTCGATGTAATCGTTGTCAGCTGTTATCTCATTATAAAGCATTTCCTCTCTGAGGTCACTAGCCCATTCTATATTTTCTATAAATTCCGTATCCTGATCCCATCCGTAGTGTTCCATAACATCGCAGGACTGTCCGTGCCATTCGGCGCTCTCTTCCTCTTCGATTTCCTCCGCGATCTCCTCTATTACGTCCTCTTCCTCCACAGCCGTATTTCTCACCTTTATCTGATAGATCAAGCCCATGATCTGCACGGTGATCAGCGGCATCATAGCCACCATGGCGACGATGCCGAAAGCGTCCGTCAGAATATTTCCCCCCACAGCCTCGCATGCGCCGATGGCGAAGGGCAGGAAGAACGTCGCCGTCATGGGACCCGGGGCGACGCCTCCGGCGTCGAAGGCGATGGCGACGAAGATTTTGGGAATGAAGAACGAGAGNNCGGGAATCAGAAAATACCAGATATTTATCTGAAAGAGGATGCGGGCCATAGCCAGGCCGATGGCGATGGCGATACTGATGGATAAACTGCTGAACATCATCTTTTTTGAAACCGCCCCGCCGGTAATCTCTTCGATCTGTGAATTTAAGACGTGGACCGTAGGCTCCGCCGTGATCACAACGTAACCCATGATCATGCCAAGGGGAATCAAAATCCAGCGATAGGATAATCCGGCGATATATTCCCCGATAAAAGCGCCGGCAGGGATGAAGCCCACATTGACCCCCGTGAGGAAAAGCGTCAGGCCGAGGTAGGTGTAGAGAAGCCCGATGCCGATCTTGATCAGCTGGGTCTTTGGAAGCTTCAGCTTAAAAAATTGAAAGATCAGAAACAGCACGATGATAGGGCAAAGCGCGATTGCGACCTTTCTGAAATACTCCGGAAAATGCGCCCCAAAGAGTCTGAAAAGCTCGGAGACAGTGGATACATAAGGAGTTTTCTCGAAAGGGTGGGTGTCGAAAGAGGGACCGTAAAACATGCCCATGATCATCACCGCCGGAATCGGTCCGATAGAGCAGAAAGCCACAAGGCCGAAACTGTCGTCGTGGGAGCTTTTGCCTCCGCGGACGGAGGACAGGCCGATACCGAGAGCGAGGATCAGGGGGACGGTGATGGGGCCGGTGCTGACACCGCCGGCGTCAAATGCCACCGGCAGATAGTATTTCG